>JACRMD010000201.1 GCA_016215085.1 Solirubrobacterales bacterium
GCTCCTCGGCGGCGAGGAGCGCCTCCGCGCACGCGGCGCCGCGGCGCGCCTGGTCGAGGAAGGCCACCGGCGCGACGTCCAGCGCGCCGACGTGCGGGTGGACGCCGCGCTCGGCGCGCAGGTCGATGCGGGCGATCGCCGCGCGGGCGCCGGCCGCCAGCGCCGCCGCCAGGACGCCCGGGCCGCCGGCCAGCGTGTGCACCGCGCGGTGGTGGTCGGGGTCGCTGTGGACGTCGAGCACCCGCGCGCCCGCGCGCGCGTACGCGGCGCCGATCGCCGCCACGACGGCGGGGGCGCGGCCCTCGGAGACGTTCGGGACGGCCAGGAGCGGCGGTGCCACGGCGGACCAGCCTGCCAGGTCCTACGGCTGGGGGATCAAGAGCGCGCGCGCGGATGCCGACACATCCGGCGTGGTACCCGCTGCGTCCCGCCGGCGCGTCGCCCTCCTCGTCATCGCCCTCGCGGCCGTGTTCGTCGCCGCGTGGGGCACGATCCGCGCGGCGACCGGCGAGGCGCGCAGGCAGGGCAACCTCGCGCTGACCGCCGCCGACGTCGAGGGCGTCCTGCACGCCCAGCAGTCCGCCGCGGCCCAGGTCCTGGCCGAGGGCACCAACGCGGCGGTCCGCGACGAGATGCGCGACCGCGGCAGGCGGATGGATCGCGGGCTGCGCGGGCTCACGGACGACCCGCGCGATCTCGCCGCACTCGCGGCCTACGACCGGGCGCTCTGGCGGATCGTCGGTGCCGCGGCCGCCGGCGACCAGGTCGCGACGCGCGACCTCCGCCAGCGCGAGGTCAGCCCGACCTTCGACGCGATCCACGAGCGGCTGGAGCGCCTGGAGACGATCCACGTCGCCGCCCGTGACGGCGCTCGCGCGCGCGCCGACCTGCTGCTCGACGCCACCATGGTCGTCACGCTGGCGCTCGTCCTGCTCCTGCTGTGGCGCTTCGAGGCCGCGCGCCGCGGCCGCGACCAGGCCATGGCGCGCGAGCGGGTGCTGTCCCGCGACGTCGCCGAGAGCGAGGCGCTCGCCGAGCAGCTGCGCCACCGCGCCTTCCACGACGCGCTCACCGGCCTGCCCAACCGCGCGCTCTTCCCCGACCGCGTCGAACGGGCGCTGGCCCGCGAGGCCCGCTCGTCCGGCGGCGTCGCGGTCCTCTTCGTCGACCTCGACGACTTCAAGGCCGTCAACGACGCCCACGGCCACGCCGGCGGCGACGAGCTGCTCGTCGCGGTGGCCGCCCGCCTCAACGGCTGCCTGCGCGGGTCCGACACGGCCGGGCGGCTGGGCGGCGACGAGTTCGGCGCGCTGCTGGACGGCGTCACCGGCGAGGCCGAGGCGGCCGACGTCGCCCGGCGGCTGCTGCGCGCGTTCGCCACGCCCGTGCTCGTGCGCGGCACGCCGACGACCGTCACGCCGAGCATCGGCATCGCCCTGTCGGGCGGCGCCCACGACGACGCCGACGAGCTGCTGCGCGCCGCCGACCTCGCCATGTACGCGGCCAAGAGCCAGGGCAAGGCCTGCTCGGTGGTCTTCCGGCCCGAGCTCCACAGCGACCTCGACCGCCACGGCGGCCGCCACGACACCGGGCACGCCCTGCGCGCCACGCAGGAGCGCTCGGAGATCGCCGCGCTGCTGCGCCGCCGCGAGCCGCTGCAGGTCGTCTTCCAGCCGGTCGTCGACCTGCGCACGGGCGACATCGCCGGCTACGAGGCGCTGTCGCGGTTCCCCGCGCTCGGCCACCGGCCGCCCGAGGCCGTCTTCGCGCAGGCCCACCGCGCGGGCCTCGGCGCCGAGCTCGAGGCCGCCGCCGTCGCCGCCGCGCTGGCCGCGCCCGGCCGTCCGCGCCGCACCGCGCTCACGCTGAACGTCAGCCCCTCGGCGCTCTGCTCGGCGGCGGTGGACGCGGTGCTGCCGACCGACCTGTGCGGGATCGTGCTCGAGGTCACCGAGCACGAGCTCGCCCACGGCCGCGACGAGCTGCTCGGCGTGCTCGAGCTGCTGCGCGACCGCGGGGCGATGATCGCCATCGACGATGCCGGCGCCGGCTACGCAGGCCTGCGCCAGCTCATCGCGCTCGGCCCGGACGTCATCAAGCTCGACCGCAGCCTGGTCACCGGCCTGCACGAGGACGCCGCCAAGCGCGCGCTCGTCGACAGCCTCGTGCGCTTCGGCGCCCGCATCGGCGCCCAGGTCTGCGCCGAGGGCATCGAGGTCGAGCCCGAGCTGCGCACGCTGGCCGAGCTCGACGTCGCCTACGGCCAGGGCTACCTGCTGGCGCGTCCCGGCCGCGGCTGGCCGCCGGTCGAGGAGGCCGCGGCGATGGCGTGCACCGTGGCGCTGCAGCGCGCGCTGGACGGCAGCGAGCTCGGCGGGACCGGCCTGTCCGACGACCGCGCGATGGCGGCGATCAGCGAGCGGCTGGCGCGCATCGGCGGCCGCCGGGAGCTGCGCGAGGTGGTCCTGTCGATGGCGACGCTGCTGCACGCCGACGAGGTGTCCTTCAGCGTCCTCGACGGCCACGACCTGGTCGTCACCGTCGACCACCGCTTCGCCGGCGCCGGGGAGCGCTGGGACGCGCGCGAGTTCCCGGCCACGCAGCGCGTCCTCGCCCGGCAGGTCGCCGCCCAGGTGTTCGCCGGCCAGCGCGACGCCGACGAGGCGGAGCTCGCGTGCCTGCGCGAGCTGCACGGCGACCTGCGCAGCGTGCTGATGGCGCCGGTGGTCGCCGGCGGCGTGACCGTCGGGCTGCTGGAGGCGTTCTCGTTCGAGGCCCGCCCGTGGACCCGCACGGAGATCACCCGGGCGCGCCTCTTCGGCCACCAGCTCGGCGGCGTGATGCCGCTCGTCGAGCCGGTGGTCCGGGAGGCGCTGGCGCTCGGCCGCTAGCCGCGCGCGGTCGCCTCGGCCAGCGCCATCGACCCGACCGGCTCGTCGCCCGTGCGGCGGACGTCGCGGCGCGCGCGCCGGCGCTGCCACACCACGTTGAGGGCCATCAGCAGCAGGACGATCGCCAGCAGCATGGTGGCGAGGACGTTGACCTGGGGCGGCACGCCCTGGCGGGCCGAGCCGAAGATGTAGAGGGGGAACGTCTGGGTCTGGCCGGCGTTGAACGTCGTGATGACGTAGTCGTCGATGGAGATCGCGGCGGCCAGCAGCGCGGCGGCAGCGATGCCCGGGGCGATCAGCGGCAGCGTCACGCGCACGAAGGTCCCCCACTCCGTCGCGCCGAGGTCCATCGCCGCCTCCTCGATGTGGCGGTCCATGCCCTCCAGCCGCGCCTTCACGGTCACGACCACGTAGGAGATCGTGAACATCACGTGGGCGATGACGATCGTGGCGTAACCGGTGCTGACGTTCATCGTCAGGAACAGGCCCAGCAGCGCGGCGCCGAGGACGACCTCGGGCGTGGCCAGCGGGAGGAAGATGAAGAAGTCGGCCGCCGAGCGCCCGCGGAAGCCGTAGCGCACGAGCGCCAGCGCCATGAAGGTGCCCAGCGCCGTGGCGATCAGCGTCGAGACCAGCGCGATCGAGACCGAGTTCTGCAGCGCGGTCTGCAGGGCCGGGTCGGCGAACGGCTCCTTCCAGTGGTCGAGCGTGAAGCCCTGCCAGGTGAAGTTGAAGCGGCCCTTGTTGTCGTTGAACGAGAACAGGACGATGATGGCGACCGGGATGAACAGGTAGGCGATCGCGCCCACACCCCACAGGCCCAGCAGCCACGAGCGCAGCCGGTCGCGCTGCCGGCCCGTCACAGCGCCGCCTCGGTCAGGTTCCGCGTGCCCAGGACGCGGGCGTAGAGGAAGATCCCGATGAGGATGAAGGTCATCAGGATGAACGACAGCGCCGCCGCCGTCGGGTAGTCCAGGATGTTGAGGAACTTGGACTGGATGACGTTGCCGATCATGTACTGGTTCGGCGTCCCCAGCAGCGCGGCGTTGACGAAGTCGCCCGTGGCCGGGATGAACGTCAGCAGCGAGCCGGCGAAGATCCCGGGCACCGCGAGCGGCAGCGTGACCTTGCGGAACGCGGTGGCGTGACTGGCGTACAGGTCGGTCGCCGCCTCGATCAGCCGCCGGTCGATCTTCTCCAGCGACACGTACAGCGGCAGCGTCATGAAGGGCAGGAAGTTGTACGTGATGCCCGCGATGACCGCTCCGGTGGTCGCCAGCAGCCGCCCGTCCTCCGAGAGCAGGCCGACGTCGCGCATGCGGTCGGCCAGCCAGCCGTCGTCGGTGAGGATCAGCTGCCAGGCCACCGTCCGTAGCACGTAGCTGACGAAGAACGGCAGCACGACCAGCAGCAGCATGAGGTTCTTGAAGCGGCCCGCCTTGTAGGCGATGAAGTACGCCAGCGGGAACCCGATGACCAGGCACAGGATCGTGGCCACCGCCGCGTACTCGATCGAGCGGATGAACTGGGTGTCGTACTGCTTGATCGCGTCGACGTAGGTCTGGAAGTGCCACGTGAACGTGTAGCCCAGCTCCGGGTCGCCCGTCTGCAGCGAGACGTTGGCCTGGTTGGCCAGCGGGATCAGGTAGAAGACGACGAGCCACAGCAGCCCCGGCCCGAGGAACAGGTAGGGCAGCAGCGCCCGCCGGCGCCGGAGGCTGAGCCGCAGCACGGCGCTCCTAGGCCCCGGTCACCTGCGCCATGGCCTCCTGCATCCGGCGCTCGTCGGCCGGCGACAGCGCCGGGTAGGCGTGCAGGCGCTGGACGACGTCGTCGGGCGGGAAGATCAGCGGATTGTCGGCGATGTCCGGCGCGAACTCCTTGATGCCGTCCACCGGGCTGATGTAGTTGACGTACTCCGCGAGCTTGGCCGCGACCTTCGGCTCGTAGAGGTAGTTCATCATCGTCTCGGCCGCGTACGGGTGCGCCGCGCCCTTGGGGATCATCATGTTGTCGGTGAAGAGCATCGCGCCCTCCTCCGGGTAGACGAAGTCGAGGTCCGGGTTGTCGGCCTGCAGCTGGACCAGGTCGCCGGAGTAGGCGACGCACAGCCACAGGTTGCCCTTCGTCAGGTCCGTGGAGTAGTCGTTGCCCGTGAAGCGGCGGATCTGGCCCTTGTCGTTCTCCTCCTGGATCTTCTCGATCGCCTTGAGGATCTGGTCGATGTTGGCCTTCGACGCGTCGACCCCCTGGCTGAGCATGACCAGGCCGGCGGAGTCGTAGGGCTCCTGGAGCATCGACACGCGGCCCTTGAACTTCGGGTCGAACAGGTCGTTGATGCTCTTGATCTCGCGCCCGGTCTTCTTCTTGTTGTAGCCGATGCCCACGCCGCCGGACTGGTAGGGCAGCGTGTAGGACCGGTCCTTGTCGTAGTTGATCGACTGGAGGTTCTTGACCAGGTTCTTCGCGTTGGGGATGTTCTTCTTGTCCAGCGGCTCGGTGTAGCCGTTGCGGACCCAGCGCGCGGCCATGTAGTCGGTCAGCGTCACGATGTCGCGCCCGATCGGCTTGCCCTGCGTGAGCTGCTGGCGGACCTTGCCGAAGAACTCGAAGTTGTCGTTGATCTCCTCGACGTAGCGGACCTTGCCGCCGTACTCCTTGTCGAAGTCCTTGAGCAGCTTCTTGTCCATGTAGAGCGGCCAGTTGGCGAACACCCACGTGCCGATGGCCGTCTTGGGGTGGTTCGCCGTCGCCGGCTTGCTCGCGTTGGTCGACGCGTTCTTCTCCGCCTCGCCCTCCACGCCGCCGCAGGCGGCCAGCACGGCCGACAGGCCCGAGAGCGCGAGCGCACTGCCGCCGGCCCGGCCGAGGAAGCGGCGCCGGTCGAGCTTGCCCTCGAACAGCAGGCGCTCGAGCGCCCGCTCGGGGGACTGGTCAGGCATTGCTGGACTCCTTTGCGACGACGAAGGTGTGCTGCGGGTCCCAGGTGAGCTGCACCTCGGTCCCCGGACCGAACGACGAGGGCTGGACCCCGTCGCGATTCGGTGCGAACACGGTGAGCTCCTCCCCACCGTGCGCGCGGATGACGTACTGGATCGAGACGCCCAGGAACGAGGCGACCGAGATCGTGCCCCGCAGGACGTTGTGGCCGTTGGTCGCGGCGCCCATCGGCAGCAGCTCGACCTTCTCCGGCCGCACGCCGACGCGCACCGCGTCGGCGTCGTCGGCGGCGAAGCAGGCCGACGGCACGCGCAGCCGGGCGCCGTCGTGGGTCTCCACGTCCGTGTACTCGCCGGCGTGGCCCACGGCCTTGGCGTCGATGAGGTTCGACACGCCGAGGAAGTTCGCCACGAACTCGGTCCGCGGGCCTTCGTAGAGATCGGTGGCCGAGCCCGCCTGCTCGATGCGACCGTGGTTCATCACGGCGATCGTGTCGGCCATGCTCATGGCCTCCTCCTGGTCGTGCGTCACGTGCACGAACGTGATGCCGACGTCCCGCTGGATGCGCTTGAGCTCGACCTGCAGCTGCTTGCGCAGCCGCAGGTCCAGGGCGCCCAGCGGCTCGTCGAGCAGCAGCGCCCGGGGCCGGTTGACCAGCGCCCGCGCCAGCGCCACGCGCTGCTGCTGGCCGCCGGAGAGCTGGTTGGGCTTGCGCTTGCCGTAGCCGCCGAGCTGCACCATCTCCAGCGCCTCGCCGACGCGCTGGGTCACCTCGGCCTTGGAGACCTTCTTGCGCTCCAGGCCGAACGCCACGTTCTTCGCCGCAGTCATATGCGGGAACATGGCATAAGACTGGAACATCATGTTCGCCGGCCGCTCGTAGGGGGGGATGTCGGCCATGTCCTCCCCGTCAATCGAGATCGACCCGCTGGTCGGCGCCCATCGCGAAGAACGAGCCGCGCGGGATGCTCAGCGTGAGGCGGTCGACGGCGACGGTGTCGCCGAACCGCTTCGTGACCTCCTCGAGGTGGATGTCGGGCGCACCCGACTCCGTCACTGCCACCTTGCCGTGACCACCTTCTTGCGGGTGTAGAACTCGACCGCGTCGCGGCCGTTGGCATGGAGGTCCCCGTCGAAGGAGTCCTTCCAGCCCGCGAACGGGAACCACGCGACCGGGGCCGCGACGCCCACGTTGACGCCGATCATCCCGGCCTGCACGCCGTAGCGGAAGGCGCGGGCGGCGGCGCCCGAGGTCGTGAAGATCACCGCGGCGTTGCCGTAGCGGCTCTGGTTGACGAGCTCCAGCGCGCCGTCGAGGTCGGGCGCGCGCACGAGCGTGAGCACCGGGCCGAACAGCTCCTCGCGCACGGCGCGCGAGTCGGGCGCCGCGCCGTCGAGGATCGTCGGGCCGAGCTCGGCGCCGCCGGCGCCTCCGTCGCGCCGGCCGTCGAGCACGAGCTCCGCGCCCTCGGCCACGGCCGCCTCGACCTCGCCCTCCACGCGCTCGCGCGCGGCCGGGGAGACGAGCGGGCAGACGTCCACGCCGTCGCCGTCGCCGGGGCCGACGGTCAGGCCGCGCGCAGCGGCGACCAGGCGGTCGCGGGCCGCGTCCTGCTCGTCGGGCGTGCCGACGAGCACGGCGACAGAGCCGGCCAGGCAGCGCTGGCCGGCGGCGCCGAAGGCCGAGGCCATGACGCCCTTGGCGAGCACGCCGGGGTCGGCGTCGGGCATGCAGACCATCGCGTTCTTCGCGCCGCCCAGCGCCTGCACGCGCTTGCCGTAGGCGGCGCCGCGCTCGGCGATGTAGCGGGCGGTGCGGGCGCTGCCGACGAACGAGATCGCGTCGACCTCGGGGTGCTCGAGCAGCGCGTTGACCGCGTCGTGGGCGCCGTGGACGAGGTTGACCACGCCGGGCGGCAACTCGTCGATGCCCGCGATCAGCTCGGCGATCCGCTGCGAGGGCAGCGGGTCCTGCTCGGAGGGCTTGAGGACGAACGTGTTGCCCGCGGCGATCGCGTAGGGCAGGAACCACAGCGGGATCATCGCCGGGAAGTTGAAGGGGGTGATCGCCGCGACGACGCCGACGGGCTGGCGCACCAGCTCGACGTCGACCCCGCGCGCCACGCCCTCGAGGTTCTCGCCCTTGAGCAGGTGCGGCATCCCGGTGGCGGCCTCGACGGACTCGATGCCGCGGCCGACCTCGCCGCGCGCGTCGTCGAGCGTCTTGCCCATGTCGAGGGTGA
>JACRMD010000288.1 GCA_016215085.1 Solirubrobacterales bacterium
CCTCGCCACCGCCCTCGCCGAGCGCCCCGCCCTCGCCGTGTCCGGCGCGGTCGCCGGCGAGCTGGCCGAGCACTGGCTCGCGGCGGGCCGGCCCGTCGAGGCGCTCACCGCGTCGCTGCGCGCCGCGCGGCAGGCCGAGGCGATCGCGGGCCTGAGCGAGGCCCTGCGCCACGTCGAGCGCGTCCTGGACCTGTGGGAGCAGGTGCCGCACGCCGAGGAGGTGGCCGGCCTGGCCATGCCCGCCCTGCTGGCCTGGACGGCGGAGCTCGCCGGCGCCGTGGGAGCAGGCGCGGACGCCATGGACGCGCGCCGGCTCGCCGGCGTGCTCGGCACCCTGCGTCCGGTGGAGCCGGCGGTCACGGAGGCGCGCGAGCTGTACCCGCTCGCGGTCGTGCTCGAGAGCATCGCCATCCGCCAGTCGCCGCGCTTCGACCCCACGGCCCTCGAGGCGCTCCGGCGGATCAACGAGCGGCTGCGGGCCGCGCGCCACGACGTGGCGGCCGCGATCGTCGCCGACGACGACTTCCACCGCGAGCTCACGGCCCGGTGCGGCAACGAGCCGCTGCTGGCCGCGCTGCGCCCGGTCAAGGAGGCGCTCCTGCGCTACGAGGACGTCTACATGGGCGATCCGTCGCGGGTCGAGCGCTCGGCCGCCCAGCACGACGCCATCATCGGGGCGCTCGAGCGCGGCGACCAGCCCGAGGCGGCCCACCGGCTCCGCGGCAACCTCACGGGCGGGCTGCCGGACCTCGTGCACGCGCTCGAGCGCTGACGCCGCCTACCGGCCGCCTACCGGCCGCCAACCGCCGTGCGGTGACCTGGGGCGATGCACCGCCCCAGCCCCGTCGTCTTCCTCTGCCTCTTCACCTCGCAGGCCGCCATGCTCGTGCTCTCGCCGGTCCTCCCGGAGGTGGCGCGGGAGTTCGGCGTGTCGACGGCCGCGGCCGGCCAGCTGCGCTCCATCTCCGGCGCGACCGGCGGCGCGGCCGCCGTCCTGCTGGCCGTCGCGCCGCGGCGACCGGGGCTGCGCGACCTCCTGAGCACCGGCGCCGCGCTGGTCGCCGCGGGCGCCGCGCTGAGCGCCGCGGCCCCGGCGTTCGCGGTCCTCGCCGCCGCGCAGGCCGTGCTGGGCATCGGCATCGGGCTCCTGGTCGCGGGCGGGATCGCGGCGGCCGGCGAGTGGCCGGCGCCGGCCGAGCGACCGCACGTCCTCGCCTGGGCCATCGCCGGCATGCCCGCCGCCTGGATCGCCGGCATGCCGGTCGTCGCCGCGGTCGCCGAGGTCAGCTGGCGCGCCGCATGGCTCGCGGTGCCCTGCGTGGCCGCCGTCGCGGCCCTCACGCTGCTGCGGCTGCGGCCCGCCGACGCGGCCTCGCACCGGTCGGGCGACGCGGTGCGCGCCTGGCGGCAGCCCGAGGTCGCCCGCTTCGCCGCCGGCGAGCTGCTGGCCAACGCAGCGTGGGCGAGCGTGCTGACCTACGCCGGCGTGCTCCTGCTCGGCAGCTACGACCTCTCGCCCGCGGTCGTGGCGCTCGGCCTCGGCGCGATGGCCGTCGCGATGCTGCCCGGCACCTTCACCGCGCGCCGCGGCGCGGCGCGCGCCACCCCGGCCGTGCTCATGGGCCTCACGGGGCTCCAGGCGGGCGCGGTCGTGGTGCTCGGCACGGTGCGTCCGGCACCGGCGATGACGCTCGGGGTGCTGGCGCTGATGGCGTTCGTCAACGGCCGGCGATCGATGATCGCGAGCGCCCTCGGCATGGACACGGCGCCGGAGGACAAGCTGGCCGTGATGGCCGTGCGCGCCGCCGCCAACCAGCTCGGCTACCTGCTGGGCGCGGCCGCCGGCGGCCTGGCCCTGGTCGTCGCCGGGTTCCCCGGCCTGGGGCTCGTGCTCGGCGGCATGTTCGCGGCCGCCGTGCTCGTCCACCTGCCGGCGCTCGTCCCGCCGGGTCCCCGGGTCGCCGAGGCGGCGTGATCGCCTACCCGCGCGAGGGCACGTCCTCGAGCTCGAGCTCGAGGCGCGGCACGTCGCCCCACAGCTGCTCGAGGCGGTAGAAGTCGCGGACCTCGGGCACGAAGACGTGGACGACGACGTCGAGGTAGTCCATGAGGACCCACCGCGCCTCGCCGACGCCCTCGACGCGCCGCGGCAGCAGGCCGTGGTCCTTCTTGAGCCCCTCGTGGACGGCGTCGTGGATCGCCTTGACCTGGCGGTCGGTGCCGCCCGAGCAGATCACGAAGAAGTCGGTGTAGCCCGACACCCCGCGCAGGTCGAGGCACACCAGGTCGATGGCCTTCTTGTCGGCGCAGTAGGACGCGGCGAGCTGGGCCAGGCGCTCCGGGCCGATCTCCTCAGCTGCGACGTGCTCGGTCGAGGCGGTGGGGGCGTTCAAGACGACGGGTCCTCCGTGGTCATCGTGATGGGCTTCCCGCTGGTGTGCGGTACAGGCCCCGCTCCCCGATGTACGCCGCCACGGCGTCGGGGACCAGGAACCTGATGGGACGGCCCGCGGCGACCCGCCGCCGGACCAGCGAGGACGAGACGTCCACGCGCGGGAGGTCGAAGAACGTCACGCGCTCGACGGCCCCCTCGATCGAGGATAGGCGCTGCAGGATGTCGGCCCGCCGGATGCCCTCGCGCTCGGCGACGGCCAGGCGCGCGAGCCGCAGGACCTCCGCGGGCTCACGCCAGGTGGGGAGGCTCTGGGCCATGTCCCCTCCGACGATGAACGTCAGCTCGTCCCCTGGCGCTGTGGCATGGATCTCGCGCAGCGTATCCACCGTGTAGGACGACCCGCCACGGTCGGCCTCCAGGGTCGAGATCGCGAAGCGCTCGTCGCCCGCGACGGCCAGCCGGCACATCTCGATGCGGACCTCCACCCCGGGGTCGTGCGGCACCTCCTTGTGCGGGGGCACCGCGGCCGGCATGAGGACGACGCGGTCCAGGCCGAGCTGGTCGTACGCCTCCTGCGCGCACAGCAGGTGCGCGAGGTGCGGCGGGTTGAACGTGCCCCCGAGGAGGCCGATCCGCTCAGCGGACGTGCCCGTCCCCCCGCACGACGTACTTGAAGGAGCACAGCTCGCGCAGGCCGATCGGGCCGCGCGCGTGGAGCTTCTGCGTGGAGTTGCCGATCTCGGCGCCGAAGCCGAACTCACCGCCGTCGGTGAAGCGCGTCGAGGCGTTGAGGTAGACGCACGCCGCGTCGACCCCGTGCTCGAAGGCGCGCGAGGCCTCGTAGGAGCGCGTGACGATCGCCTCGCTGTGGCCCGAGCCGTGGCGGTTGACGTGCTCGATCGCCTCGTCGACCGAGTCCACCACCTTGACCGCCAGGACCAACGCGAGGTACTCGGTGTCCCAGTCCTCCTCGGCGGCCTGGGCGGTGCCGGCCGGCAGCAGCGCGAGCGCGCGCTCGTCGGCGCGCAGCTCGACCCCGCCGAGGGCGGCGGCCGCGCGCGGCAGGAACGCCGCGGCGACGTCGCGGTGCACTAGCAGCGTCTCGGCCGCGTTGCACACGCCGGGCCGCTGGGTCTTGGCGTTGACGACGATCCGCTCGGCGACGTCGAGGTCCGCGTCGGCGTCGACGTAGACGTGGCAATTGCCGGAGGCGGCGAAGATCATGGGGACGGTCGCCACGTCCGTGAGCGCCTTCTTCAGGCCCTCGCCCCCGCGCGGGATGATCAGGTCGACGAGCTCGTCCTGCGTGGCGAGCTCGGCGAGCTCCTCGCGGCAGCCGCCGGCGACGAGCTGCACCGCGCCCTCGGGCGCGCACGACGCCGCGATCGACGCGAGCACCGCGTTGGAGTGCGCGGCGCTGGACGACCCGCGCAGCACGATCGCGTTGCCCGACTTCAGGCACAGCGCGGCGGCGTCGATCGTCACGTTCGGCCGCGCCTCGTAGACGACGGCGACGACGCCCAGCGGCGTGCGGACCTTCGTCACGTCGAGGCCGTTGGGCAGCCGGAAGCCGTCGAGCACCTCGCCGACCGGGTCGGGCAGCGCGGCGATGTCGCGCACCTGGGCGGCGATCGCGGCGACCCGGGCCTCGTTGAGCATCAGGCGGTCCAGCAGCGCGTCGGAGAGCCCCGCCTCGCGCCCGGCCTCGAGGTCGCGCGCGTTGGCCTCGAGCACCTCGGCCGTGCGGGCCTCGAGCGCGTCGGCGATCGCGTGCAGCGCCGCGTCCTTCTCGCCCGACGGCAGCGTGGCGAGCCGGCGCGACGCGTCCTTGGCGGCCCGGCAGAGGTCGGCGACGGAGGCGGCGGTCGTTGCCATGACCGCGAAGGGTACCGGCCCCCCGCCGCGCGTCGAACGCAACGAAAGCCGGAACTATTCCGGCTTTCGTTGCGTTCGCGGGTCAGGCGAGCACGAAGTAGTCGCGGTGCACGGCCTCCTCGGCGGCGCGCGGGAGGATCGCGCGCGCCTCGGCCGAGCGCAGGCCCTTGACGCGCTCGAGCTGCGCCGCGGTGTAGTTCGTGATGCCCTTGCCGATCACCGCGTCGCCGTCGGAGACCTGGACCGCGTCGCCGGCGTCGAAGCGGCCCTCGACCGCCGTCACGCCGACCGGCAGCAGCGACGTGCCGCCTTCGCGCAGGGCCCGCGCGGCGCCGGCGTCGACGACGATCGTGCCGCGCGACGGCTTCGCGTAGCGCAGCCACAGCTTGAACGAGGAGTAGCCGAGCGCCCGCGCCGGGAAGTGCGTGCCCTCGTCGCGCCCGCCGCCGAGCACGTGCGCGATCGCGTCGGGCCGCAGCCCGTTGACGATCGCCGCCGGGATGCCCGCCGCCGTCGCCATCTCCGCCGCGACGACCTTCGAGCGCATGCCGCCCGAGCCCAGCGACGAGGTCGTCTGGTCGACGTCGGCCTGCGCGTCGAGCGCCTCGTAGTCGGTGACCTCGCGAATCAGCACCGCGCCCGGGTCGCGGTGCGGGTCGGCGGAGAAGACGCCGTCGACGCCGGTCAGCAGCACGAGCTGGTCGGCCTCGACGAGGATCGCGACCTGCGCGGCGAGGAAGTCGTTGTCGCCGAAGGTGATCTCGTCGGTCGCGGTCGTGTCGTTCTCGTTGACGACCGGGACGACGTGCCAGTCCAGCAGGCGGCGCAGCGTCTGGCGGGCGTTGAGGTAGTGCGTGCGGTGGCTGAGGTCGAAGAACGTCAACAGCACCTGCGCCGGCGTCACGCCCTCCCCCGACAGCAGCTCGTCCCACGCCCGGAACAACCGCCCCTGCCCCACCGCACTGGCGGCCTGCAGGTCCTCGACCGCGGTGGGCCGGCCGCCCAGGGCCATGATGTCGATGCCGCGAGCGATCGCCCCCGACGAGACGATGACCACGTCGTCGCCCGCCCGCCGGCGCTCGGCGACGGCGCCGCAGATCCCCGCCAGCACGTCGCGCCGCAGCGCGCCGGTGTCGGTGGCGACGATCCCCGAGCCGAGCTTGATGACGTGGCGGGCCATGTGACGGCCGCGAAGAGTACCCACGGGGGCCCGCTCGCCCGGCAGGTACGACCTTCGATCGCCGCGGCGGGCCGGCCGGCCTCGCCACCCCTAGCGCCTAGCCCGGGTACAGCTCGAACACGACGCCGCCGATCTCGACGTCGTCGCCGGGTTCGAACCCCTTGGCCTCGAGCGCGCGGATGACGCCCATGCGGTGCAGCCGCCGCTCGACGAACACCAGCGCGTCCTCGTTGTCGAGGTCGTGCCGGGCGATGAGCCGCTCCACCGCGTCGCCCGTGACGCGCCAGGCGCCCTCCCCCGCGGGCTCGACCGCGAAGCCCGCACGCGCGGCCGGCCGGAACACGCGGTGCTCGGCCAGCGCCTCGCCCTCGGGCAGCCCGGGCACGGCCGCCGGCGCCTCCAACGGCGGGACGCGGCGCAGCAGCTCGGCGCGCAGCTCGTCCAGGCCCTGGCCCGTCGCCGAGGAGGTGACGAGCACCGGCACCTCGTCGGGCGCGTCCTCCCACGCCTCGCGCTCGGCGGCCGGGTTCAGCCGCGCGTGCCACGCGCGCCGGGCCTCCTCGGCGGCCTGCGGCGACACGAGGTCGGCCTTCGAGAGCGCGAGGATCCGCGGCAGCGTCGCCAGCCGCGGGTCGTAGGAGGCCAGCTCGGCCTCGATCGTCGCGAAGTTCGCCTCGGGGTCGGACCCGTCGAGCGGCGCGAGGTCGAGCACGTGGACCAGCAGCCGCGTGCGCTCGACGTGCGCCAGGAAGTCGTGGCCGAGGCCGTGGCCCTCGGCGGCGCCCTCGATCAGCCCCGGGATGTCGGCGAGGATCAGCTGGCGGTCCTCGCCCTCGATCGTCCCGAGCACCGGCTCGAGCGTCGTGAACGGGTAGTCGGCGACCTTCGGCGCCGCCCGTGTCAGGCGCGAGATCAGCGAGGACTTGCCGGCGTTGGGCAGCCCCACCAGGCCGACGTCGGCCAGCAGCTTGAGCCGCAGCTCGATCCAGCCCTCGTCGCCGGGCAGCCCGCGCTCGGCGAACCGCGGCGACTGGTGCGTCGCGCCCTTGAAGCGCGCGTTGCCGCGGCCGCCCGACCCGCCGCGCGCGACGGCGACGCGCGTGCCCGGCACCACGAGGTCGTGCACGGTGCCGTCCCACGAGGTCACGACGGTCCCCGGCGGCACCTTGACCGCGAGCGTCTCGCCGTCGGCGCCGTGGCGCTGGGAGCCCTCGCCGTGGCGGCCGCGCGGAGCCTTGTAGTGGGCCTTGCGCTTGAAGCTCTGCAGGTCGCGCAGCGAGTCGTCGCAGACCAGCACGACGTCGCCCCCGCGGCCGCCGTCGCCGCCGTCGGGGCCGCCCTTGGGCACGTGGGCCTCGCGCCGGAACGACATCGAGCCGTTGCCGCCGCCACCCGCCTGCACAAAGATCCGGGCCTTGTCGTAGAGCACCGCGACGGAGAGTAGGGCGCGCGGCCGCTCCGCCGCCCCGCGAGGCGCGGCCCGCGGCGTCGTAGGGTGGCCCCATGGCCGACGACCCCGTCTTCCTCATCACCGGCGCGAGCTCCGGCATCGGCGCCGCCACCGCCCGCCACGCCGCGCAGGCCGGCTACCGCGTCGTGCTCGCCGCGCGCAGCGCCGACAAGCTGCAGGCCCTCGCGGCCGAGCTCGGCGGCGACGACCGCGCGATCGCCGTGCAGACCGACGTGACGCTGTGGGAGGACAACACGGCGCTCGTGCAGGCGGCGCTGGACCGCTTCGGGCGCCTGGACGTCGTCTTCGCCAACGCCGGCTTCGGCGCCAAGCGCGGCTGGCTGGAGGAGACGCCCGAGCACTGGCGCGACATGGTCCTCACCAACGTCCTCGGCGCCGCCTACACGATCCGCGCGGCGATCCCCGCGCTGAAGGAGGCCAAGGGCCACGTGCTGGTGACCGGCAGCGTCGCCGGCCGCCGCGTGATGCCGGGCAGCCTCTACAGCTGCACGAAGTGGGCGGTCACCGCGATGGGCGAGGCGGTCCGCCAGGACCTCAACGACACCGGCGTGCGCACGACGCTCATCGAGCCGGGCGCGGTCGAGACCCCGTTCTTCGACGAGCCGGCCGACTGGCGCCTGGAGCCCGACGACATCGCCCGCGCCGTGATGTACGCGGTCTCCCAGCCGCCGCACGTCGACGTCAACGAGGTGCTGATTCGACCGACGGCACAGCCGGTCTAGGGGCGCGGCGGACGAGCAGCAGCACCGAGGCCAGCGCGCCGATCGCCGCGAAGCCGGCGCCGACCAGGAAGGCGCGCTGGAACCCCTCGGTCAGCGCCGCCGCCTGCGACATGGTCCCGGCGACGTCCGCCGTGCGCTGCGTCGCGAACGTCGCCAGCAGCGCGAGCCCGATCGAGCCGCCGACCTGGCGCGAGGTGTTGACCAGCCCGGACGCCAGGCCGGCCTCGCGGCCCTCCACGCCCATGGTCGCGGCGATCGTCACCGACACGAAGGTCAGCCCCAGGCCCGTGGCCGTGATGACCGACGGCGCGAGCACGTCGCCCGCGTAGGACCCGTCGACGGGCACCCACGACAGGCCGACCATCCCGACGGCGACCAGCGCCATCCCGGCGGTGAGCACCCGGCCGGGGCCGAAGCGGCCCGTCAGGCGGCCCGCCACCTGCGCGCTGACCATGATCGAGACCGTCATCGGCAGGAACGCCAGCCCGGCCTCGATCGGCGAGTAGTCCAGCACGGTCTGCAGGTAGAGGGAGAGGAAGTACCACATGGCGAACACCGAGGCGCCGAGGCAGAAGACCACCACGTTGCCCCCGGCCACCGAGCGGATGCCGAAGATCCGCAGCGGCACCAGCGGCGCGCGGGCCAGCCGGCCCTCGATGAGCAGGAACGTCGCCAGCAGCGCGAGCCCGACCCCGAGCGTGATCAGCGTGCGCGCCGAGCCCC
>JACRMD010000298.1 GCA_016215085.1 Solirubrobacterales bacterium
AGCGGGGCCCACAGCGGCCCCATCGCGGTGACGGCCGCCAGCGCGGCCAGGAGGAGGTACCACTCGGGCGTGGCGGTCAACCCCGCCAGCGGCCCGGCGGGGCGCTCGACCTCGGGCTGGAAGGCCGCCGCCCCGAACGTGCCGTGGTAGACGCGGCTGCGGCGGACCAGCGCCCCGGTGCCGGGCCCGTAGAGGCGGCCGGCCCAGGTCACGTGCCCGGGCAGGTTGTACTTCTCGGGCCACTTGCGCTCCAGCAGCGCCTCCGCGCGGCCGTAGCCGCGCTGCTGGCGCCAGAAGCGCCGCAGCGTCGCGCGGCGGCGGTGCCAGACGACCGCGGCCGGGTGGAAGCCGAGCGTCGCGCCGGCGGCCTGCAGCTTCCAGCACACGTCGACGTCGTCGCCGGCGACGCGGAACTGCGGGTCGAAGCCGCCGACGGCCTCGAGCGCGGCGCGGCGGAAGGCCATGTTGCAGCCGGGCAGGTGCTCGGCCTCGGTGTCGGAGAGCAGCACGTGCACCGGGCCGCCCGGAGCGCGCGCCACGCACGCCGCGAAGCCGGTCTCGTCCGCGGGCGGCAGGTTCGGGCCGCCGACGGCGGCGTGCCCGGTGGCCCGGAACGCGGTCCCGAGAAACGTGAGCCAGTCTGGGTCGGGGAAGGCGTCGTCGTCGAGGTAGGCGACGACCTCGCCGGTGGCGGCGGCCAGGCCGGTGTTGCGCGCCGCGCTCAGGCCGCGGTTGGGCGTGGAGATCACGCGCACGCCCAGCTCGGCGGCGAGGGCGGCGCTCGCGTCGGTCGAGCCGTCGTCGACCACGACGACGTCGAAGGCGGGGTGGTCGAGCGCGAGGACGTGCTCGAGGCACTCGCGCAGCGTCGCCGCGCCGTTGTGGGTGCAGACCACGACGGTCGTCGCCGGCAGGTCGAGCGTGCGGGGCGGGACCGCCGCGTACGCGCCGGCGACCGCGGCGAGCGCCGGCTTGGCGCGGCGCTCGCGGTCGACCAGGCCGAAGTCCCAGTCGGCGACCTCGTCGTCGCCGCGGTGCCACTCGTCGGTCCAGGCGAAGACGAAGGTCCCGGCGCAGCCGGTGGCGAACGCCGTCCCGACCTGGTCCGCGACCGCGCGCGCCTGGGCGCTGCGGCCGTTGCGGCGGCTGTCGAGGCCGGCCTCGGCGAGCAGGAGCGGCCGGTCGCCCGCGAGGTTGTGCAGCCGCGCGAGGTAGGCCGCGAGCCGGTCGCCGTCCTCGAGGTACACGTTGAACGCCGCGACGTCGGCCGCCGGCACGCGCAGGTGCTCGGTGCTCGGGAAGTTGACGTAGCTGACCAGCGCGCCCGGGTCCTCCTCGCGGACCGCGGCGCACAGGCGGTCGAGGAAGCGCTCGACCCGCCGCCGGCCGTGCCAGCGCACGATCCCCGACGGCACCTCGTTGCCGATCGCGTGCAGCAGGAGCGCCGGGTGGCCGGCGCAGCCGCGCACCGCCTCGCGCACCCGCGTCTCGATGGCCGCGGCGCGCCCGCGCTCGTCCAGGAAGGCGACGTGCTGCTCCCACGGAAGGCCGGCCATCACCCACAGGCCGGCGTCGCGCGCGGCGTCGAGCACCCGGCGGGGCGGAGCGGTGTAGGTGCGGACCGCGTTGACGCCGGCCGCGGCCATCGCGGCGAAGTCGTCGCGGACGCGCCCGTCGCCGGGGAAGCGCTCGCCGTCCGCGCCCGGGGCGAAGGGGCCGTACGTCACGCCGCGGACCCACAGCCGCCGGGCGCCGACGGCCAGGAATCGTCCGTCCACCCGCGGGCGGCCGTCGCCCGGTCGCGGGCCGGCGGGCGGGGTGGAGGGGAGAGGGGTCGCCGCTCGCGCGGCAGCGTCGAGTGGCGTCATCGAGCCGGGCGGGACACCCGTCGGGACGGCGGCATGGCCCGTGCGTCGGCCGCCCTGTCGCGGGGCTTGAACGCTTGGCGTCCATCCTCGTACGACTGCTTTCCGGCGCCTTCACCGGTTTCCGTAGAACCGGTTTCCGGGCCTCCTCAAGCGCGGCGCGCGTCGCGGTCGTCAGGCCCCGAGCTCGTCGGCGAGGTCGGCGATCGAGTCGAGCACCCGCGAGGCGCGGAAGGGGAAGCGCTCGGCCTCCTCGCGGGTCGTCACGCCGGTCAGGACGAGGATGGTCTCCATGCCGGCCTCGAGGCCGGCGATGACGTCGGTGTCCATGCGGTCGCCGATCATCGCGGCGCTCTCGGAGTGCGCGTCGATGGCGTTCAGCGCCGAGCGCATCATCATGGGGTTGGGCTTGCCGACGTAGTACGGGTCGACGCCGGTCGCGCGGCTGATCAGCGCCGCCACCGACCCGGTGGCGGGCAGCGGGCCGTCGGGCGACGGCCCGGTCGCGTCCGGGTTGGTCGCGATGAAGCGGGCGCCGTCGACGATCAGCCGGATCGCGCGGGCGATGCGCTCGAAGCTGTAGGTCCTGGTCTCACCCAGGATCACGTAGTCGGGGTCGCGCTCGGTCATCGTGTAGCCGGCCTCGTGCAGCGCGGTGGTCAACCCGGACTCGCCGATGACGAACGCCGACCCGCCGGGCCGCTGGCCCTCGAGGAACGTCGCGGTGGCCAGCGCGCTGGTCCAGATCGCCTCCTCGGGCACCTCCAGGCCGCTGGCGCGAAGCCGGGCGGCGAGGTCCCGCCGCGTGTAGATGGAGTTGTTGGTCAGGACCAGGAACGGGATCTCGCGCTCGCGGAGGGCGCGCAGGAAGCGGTCGGCTCCCGGGATCGCCTGCTCCTCGTGCACGAGCACGCCGTCCATGTCCATCAGCCAGGAGCGGATCTCGCGGCGGGTCATCGGCCCCTACAACAGCACATGGCACCCACGCTCGGCCAGTCGCGCGGCGGCGGGCGGCGGGTCGAGCTCGAGGCCGTTCCAGCGCAGGTCGAGCTTCTCCAGGGCCGGGTACGGGCCGTCGGGGATCGTGGTGAGGCCGTTGGCGCGCAGGTCGAGGTGGCGCAGCCGCGGCAGCTCGGCCACCGCGGCGGGCAGCTCGCCGAGCGCGTTGCCGCGGAGGTGCAGCTCGCGCAGCCGCGACAGCCGGCCGACGTCGTCGGGCAGCGTGCGCAGGCGGTTGTGCTGCACGCGCAGCTCCAGGAGCGCCTCGAGCTCGCCGATCCACGGCGGCAGCTCCGCGATGCCGGCCTCGTGCGCCCCGAGGTAGGTGAGGTGCCGCAGGCCGCGGACGGCGCCGGGCAGGTGGCCGAGCGGGTTGTCCCCGAGGTAGAGGACCTCCAGGCGCTCCGGCAGGCCCGGGACCGCGGTCAGCCGGTTGTGGGCGACGTCGAGCGTGCGCAGCCGGGTGAGCCGGCCGATGCCGGCGGGCAGCGCCTCCAGCGGCGTCTCCGCGACGTAGAGGTGCTCGAGCGCGCCGAGCTCCCCGATCCGCTCGGGCAGCTCCTCGAGCGGGTTGCCGACGAGCGAGAGCGAGCGCACGTCCCGCGCGGCCCACACCTCCTCGGGCACCGCGCGCAGCCCCCTGCCGCGCAGGTCGATCCGCGCGCTCAGGCGGGGGTCACCTCGAGGTAGACCATGCCCGCCTCGTCGGCCATGACCTTCTCGTACACCCGGCGCGTACGGCCGTACTTGGCGTCCAGCGCCGCCTCGGCGCGCTCGACCTCCTCGCCGGCCGGGAGGATCCGCGCCGTCGCCTCGACCGCCGGGCCCAGCGGCTTGCCGCGCGTGTCGCACGGGAAGACGCGGGCGCGCGGGTCGTTGCGCAGCCGCCGGACCTTCGCCGTGCGGCCCTCGGTGCGGGTCACGAAGCAGCGGTCGTCGTGCAGCGCGAACCAGACCGGCGTGGGCACCGCGGTGCCGTCCTTGCGGAAGGTCACCAGGACCGCGTACTTGTGGCCGCGCAGGCCGGCGAAGTCGGGCGCCGTGCCCTGCTGCCCGGCGGTGGTGAAGGCCGCCTTGGGCCGCCAGCGGTCGTAGACCCAGTAGCTGGCGTCGGCGAGGCGGTGCTTGAGCGCCATCGCGCGAACCTACGCCACCCGTCGCGGCCGGTCCAGCCCGCCCGAACCTCACCATCTCTCACGCCCGCCGTCGGTGCGCCGACCAGCGCCGTTGCGACCGGTTCCCGGCCGGGCGTAGCGTCGGCGTGCGCCGGCCCGTCCGGCCGGCAGGGAGGAAGGGGGAGTCCTCATGGGTGGTGCTGCGCTTCGTCGAGCCCGCGTTCTGTCGGTGGTCGCCGCGCTCGCTGTGCCGGCCTTCGCGCCGGCCGGCGCGGGGGCCCAGCCTCCGGACCGGGAGGCCACGGTGACGCCGTCCGCGCCCGCGGCGTGGACGGGGCCCGCGGAGGTGGGCCACAACGAGGGCTACGACCCGACCAGCGGCCTGCCGTGCGGCGACACCGCCGCGGACCGCTGCGACGAGACGCTGCTGCACGTGGACGCCGGCGACTTCTACGCCACCAGCGGCGGCGGCGTCGAGATCGGCATCTCGGGCTACAGCGCGGGCGCCGACTTCGACCTGTACGTGTACCGCTCCGACGCCGCCGGCTCGCGCGGCGAGCTGGTCGCGGCCTCGGCCGGCGTGGCCGGCGTCTTCGAGAACGTGGCGATCCCGGACGCCGACGGCGACTACCTCGTCCGCGTCATCTACTGGGACGTCGACCCTGCCGAGTCCTACGACGCGAACGCCGCGTTCTTCCGTCGCGCCAAGGACCCGCCGGTCGTCGACGATCCGGCCGGCCTGCCGGACGCGCTCGCCAGCGACCCGGCGCGGGGCATCAAGTCGCACTCCGAGCCGCACATCGCGCAGAACCCGACGAAGGCGGGGATGCTCGTCGCCGGCTCGAAGATGTACGACACCGACCGGGACTCGCTCGCCGAGTACGAGTTCAAGATCGGCACGTACGTGTCGTTCGACCACGGCCGGCACTGGACCGACCTCGGCCAGCTGAACACGTGCCCGCAGGAGCAGGCGCCGCCCTCGACCTGGCCGCTGGGGAACACCTGCTACCCGGCCAACGACCCGGCGCTCGCCGGCACCGGGCCGGAGGACGCGACCGACGGCCGGCCGGACGGCGACTACGGCGAGGAGTACACGACCTCGGACGTGTGGGTCGACTTCGACGACGAGGGCAACGCCTACGCGATGGTCCTCGACGACCCCGGCTTCCCGAGCGGCGCCGGGTGGGGCATGTCGTTCCACCGCTGGTCGTCGGTGAGCCGCTTCGACGTCCAGCGCGGGCGCACGTGGAGCAACCGCATCCCGATCAACGCGTACCCGTCGCCTCCTGAGCAGGACGAGCTGCTCGACGACAAGAACACGTTCGCGGTGAACAACGCCGGCAAGGACCACGACGGCAAGACCGGCATCATCGTCGCGTGCTGGACGCGCAACGAGCCGTTCACGGAGGAGCGCGGCCCGCAGGAGATCGTCTGCGAGCGGTCCACCGACGGCGGCCGGACGTGGCCGGGCACCCCGCAGGCGGCGTCGCCGCCCGAGCAGCGCCTGGTCATCGGCGTCGACGTCGTCGCCGACAAGCGGGACGACCACACGTTCTACCTGGTGTGGAACGACTACTTCTCGGGCCTGGTGAGCGGGTCCGGGACGAACACGATGCAGGTGGCCAAGAGCACCGACGGCGGCCTGACGTGGTCGGCACCGGTGACGGCGGCCGAGTTCGTGCCGCTGCCGAACGTCTTCCCGCGGGAGTCGTTCCGGAACCTGTCGCTGCCGATCATGGACGTCGACCGCAACGGCAAGCTGTACCTGACGTACTCCGACTACAACCCGGCGACCGCCGGGACGCCGGACGCCGACGGGCTGCAGGCCGACGTCAAGCTCGTCACCTCCGTCGACGGCGGGATGACGTGGGGCGCGCCGGTGAAGGTCAACCAGGACGAGACCAACGCCGACCAGTTCCAGCCCTACGTGCGGGTCGCGCCCAACGGCCAGGTCAACGTCTCGTACTTCGACCGGCGGATGGACGCGCCCGACCCGCCCACGCACCCGGGGAACTTCTTCATCGACACGTTCCTCTCGCGCTCGGACGACGGCGGGGCGACGTTCACCGACGAGCGGGTGTCGCACGAGATGTGGGATCCGACGGTGAACCCGCCGATCTCGCCGTCGGGGCAGTTCATCGGCGACTACCAGGGCCTCGTGGCCGACGACTGCGTGGCCAACCCGTTCGTCAACGACACGCACCTGGCCAAGAACAGCGACCCGGATCCGGGGTTCGACGCCGGCAAGCCGGCCTCGCCCTACCAGGAGGTGTTCACCTGGCTGGTGTGGAGCCCGCGGGCGTTCGAGCTCGGCCCGAGCGACTGCCTCGGCACCCCGGTGCCGCCGCGTGAGCGCCTCGGCGTGCGGGCGCGGGCGGCCCGGCGCGCCGCGACCGCGCGGGCGACCCGCGCCACCCGGCGCGTGCTGGCGCGCGCCGCGGCGTCCGG
>JACRMD010000299.1 GCA_016215085.1 Solirubrobacterales bacterium
CGGCCAGCAGCTCGGCCGCGTAGGACTCCTCGACGTACTGGGAGAGCACGAGCACCGGCAGCCCCGGCACCCGCTCGCGCGCCTCGAGCGCCGCGCGCAGGCCCTCGTCGCGCTGCGAGGGCGGCAGCCGCACGTCGACGATCGCCACGTCGGGCTCGTGGTCGACGACCGCGTCCACCAGCCCGGGCCCGTCGCCGACGGCCGCGACGACCTCGTGGCCGTGGGCGGTCAGCAGGCGCTCCAGCCCGTCGCGCAGGAGCACGAGGTCCTCGGCGATGACGATCCTCATGCCGGCAGCTCCGCGCGCAGCAGCGTGCCGAAGCCGTCGGGCGAGTCGACGACGAGCCGCCCGTCGATCGCCTCGACGCGCCCGCGCAGGCCGGCCAGGCCGGTGCCACGCCCGGCGTCCGCGCCGCCGTGGCCGTCGTCGCGGACCGAGACGACGACGCGGTCGCCCTCGTCCCGGACCGACACCGCCGCCTTGCGCGCGCCGCTGTGCTTGGCGATGTTCGTCAGGGCCTCGGCCACGACGAAGTAGGCGGCCGACTCGGTGGCGGCGCCGAGCCGGCGGCCGAGCCGGACGTCGACCGTGCACGGCACCGGGCAGCGCGCGGCCAGCGACGAGACCGCCGCGTCGAGCCCGCGGTCGGTGAGGATCGCCGGGTGGATGCCGCGCGCGAGGTCGCGCAGCTCCTGCAGCGCGGTCTTGGCGTCCTCGTGGGCGCCCTCGATCAGCGTCGCCGCGGTGTCGGGGTCGGAGGCCAGCCGCTCGCGCGCCATCCCGAGGTCCATGGCGAGCGCGACGAGCCGCGCCTGCGCGCCGTCGTGCAGGTCGCGCTCGATGCGCCGCAGCTCGAGCGCCGCGGCGTCGACCGCGCCGGCGCGGGAGGCGGTCAGCTCCTGGATGCGCTCCCGCGCGCCCGGTCCGAGCACCGCGGTGGCCAGCGTGCGCTCGCCGACGACGCACCCGCGCAGGACCCACGCGCCGGCGACCACCAGCGGCGGCCCGAGGAGGATGGCCAGCGGCCACGTCTCCCAGAACCGGTCGACGGTGAAGAGCCCGAAGTCGACGTTGGCCGCCCACATCCACGCGGGCGCGACGAGCACGCCGAGGCCGGTCAGCCAGGCGGTGACGCCGGCGCACACGGCCGCCAGCGCGACGGGGAACAGCAGCAGCATCCACGCGAGGTCGCGCCACGACATCGCCAGCGCCGCCTTGAGCTTGTCCCACCACGTGTCGCCCACCCACGTCCACGGCACGGTGCGCAGGCCGGTGCGCCGTCGCTCGAGGTTGCCCCAGAAGCGGCACGCCGCCAGCGAGGCCAGGAGGTAGGGGATCCCGATGATCGTGATGCTCATCGCCAGGCCGGCGACCGGGCCGGCGAAGAGGAGCGTGAAGCCGACGATCGCCGAGAGCATCGCGAGCACGACCATGCCCAGGTCCTTCCAGGGCTGGAGCGTGAGGGGCAGGCGCAGCACGTCGGACGTCGTCACGGCCCGACGAGGATGGCGCACCCCGCGGCGGCGCGCCATGGGGGCGGCCGCCGCGAGGAGGGGAGGGTTCCCCTACGGCGCGATGTTGTGGTTGTGGCGGAACACGTTGCCCGGGTCCCACGCCCGCTTGACCGCCCGCAGGCGCTCGAGCGCGGCCGGCGCGTACGCGACCTCGACCCGGTCGTCGCCCGGCACGAAGTTCGCGAACGAGACGTCGACCCGGCTGCCCGACAGGCGGTCGCGCGCGTCGCGGACCCAGTCGCGCAGGCGCGCGTCGTCCTCCGGGCGCTCCCACTGGGCCAGCAGCTGGTAGGCCCAGTCCGCGCCCCGGTGGCCCAGCGGCGTGGCGTCGTCCGCCACGCGCGCGTAGGCCCCGCCCATCGGCTGCAGGACGATGACGGTCTGCGGCGACGGCGGCGCCGCCGCGAGGCCGACGACGGCGTCGACCGCGTCGTCGGTCAGCACGTCGAGGAAGCCGCCGGCGGGGTACTCGCGGTGCACGCCGTAGGGGTTGCCCGCGTCGAGCAGGCCCTGGACCGCCACGTAGGGCATCGGGCCCACCAGGTCCATGGCCGGGGCGCCGAGCGCGGCCAGCGGCGCGAGGCCCGCCTCGGCGTCCTCGGGGGCGCCGGCCCACAAGACGATCACCGCGACGATCGGCTTGCCGCGGACCGCCTCGGGCACGAAGTCCAGCGGGGGCGCGCACAGCAGCGCCACGCCGCCGCACAGCGCGTCGGACGCCCCCGCCATCGCGTCGCGGTAGGCGCGCAGGACCTCGCCGGCGCGCTCGAACGGGTACATCCGCATGCCGCCGGTGACCATCGGCCCCACGGGCATGAGCGAGAACGTCATCTCGGTCACGACGCCGAAGTTGCCGCCGCCGCCCTTCAGCGCCCACAGCAGCTCGGGCTCGTCCTGCGCGGTCACGGCCACGGCGCGGCCATCGGCGGCGACCATCCGCGCGGCGACGAGGTTGTCGGGGGCCAGGCCCATCGCGCGCTCCAGCCAGCCGCTGCCCGAGCCCAGCGTGAAGCCGGTGACGCCGGTCGTCGTCACGCGCCCGCCGGTGACCGCCAGGCCGTGCTCCTGCGTGGCCGCGTCGAGCTCGCCCCAGCTGAGGCCGGCGCCCGCGCGCACCGTGCGGGCCTCCGGGTCGACGACGGCCGCCTTCATCGGCCGCACGTCGACGCCGCGCGCGCATGACCGCCGGCCGGCGGTCGTGCATCGCGTTGAAGAGACGGCGGGCGTCGTCGTAGCCGGCGTCGCCGGCGAGCAGGACGTCGCCGTCCCCGAGGGTGAGGCGGGTCGTGGCGTGGGACATGCCGCATGTTCGCGACCGGCCCGTGCGCGGATCAAGGCCAGGATCCGGGCAGCCGCCTCGTCCGGGGCGTCGTAGTCGCTACCTTCGGGCGGGTGCACCGCGCGTCGCTCACCTTCCGGCTGGTCGAGGCGGCCGACGCGCGCCTGCGCCGCCACGGCTCGCCGGCGCTCCAGCGGCGCGCCTACCGGCTCGGCTACCTCGCGCTGCGGCCCTGGTGGTTCATCACGCGCCCGCGCATCCGCGGGACCAAGGCGGTGGTCCGCCGCGGCGACGAGGTGCTGCTGGTCAAGCACGCCTACGCCCGCCGCGCGCACTGGGACCTGCCGGGCGGCTTCGTCCGCGCCGGCGAGGAGCCCGAGGTCGCCGTGCGGCGCGAGCTGGCCGAGGAGCTCGGGGTCACGCCGCTCCGGCTCCGATGCCTCGGCTCGGTGCCGATGCGCAACGACCACAAGCGCGAGGTCGTCCACACCTACGCCGCCGACGTCGACTCCGCGGCGGTCGCGCCCGACGCCGCCGAGCTCGCCGAGGTCCGGTGGGTGATGCACGGCGCGCTGCCCGACGGCACCACCCCGTTCGCGCGCCGCCTGGTCGCGCGCGCGTACTGGGAGCTGTGGGACGCCGAGGAGCACTGATCGTCCGAAGTTCGGACGCAGCGGCGTAGAGGTGCGCCGTAGCGTCGCGCCATGGCACGTACGCCGCTGGTCCAGCAGCTCCAGCGTGCGGCGGCGGAGGCCGCCGCCACGCAGGCGACCACGACCCGCAGGACGTTCCTGGCCGGCGCCGGCGCCGCGGCCGCACTCGCGGCCTGGCCGGTGCGCCCAGCGTTCTCGGCGAGCGCCCAGCCGCGCATCGTCGTGGTGGGCGCCGGGCTGGCGGGCCTGACCGCCGCCTACCGCCTGCAGAACGCCGGCTACGCGCCCGTCGTGCACGAGGCCTCCTCCCGTGCCGGCGGGCGCTGCTGGTCGATCCGCGGGGCCTTCGCCGACAGCCGGCAGGTCGCCGAGCACGGCGGCGAGCTGATCGACACGGGCCACACGCAGATGCGCCAGCTCGTCCAGGAGCTCGGGCTCGACACGGACAACCTGCTCCAGGCCGAGCAGAACGGGACCGAGGCCCTGTACCGCTTCGACGGCGAGCCCTACACCTACGCGCAGGCCACCGAGGACCTCAAGCAGATCTGGCAGCAGATCCACAAGGACGTCTCGGCCGCCTCGTACCCGACGCTGTACAACCTGTCCACCGAGCGCGGCCGCGAGCTCGACGCGATGAGCGTCGCGGAGTGGATCGACGCCTACGTGCCCGGCGGCCACGGCTCCAAGCTCGGGCAGCTGCTCGACGTCGCCTACAACATCGAGTACGGCGCCGAGTGCACCGAGCAGTCCTCGCTCAACATGCTGTACCTGATCGGCTACTCCGGCCAGGGGAACCTGCGGCTGTTCGGTCCCTCCAACGAGAAGTTCCACGTGCGCGGGGGCAACGACCAGGTCGCCGCGCGGCTGGCGGCGAAGGTGCCGGTCACCTACGGCTCGGAGCTCGTCGCCATCACGGACAACAAGGACGGCACGCACGCGCTCGCCTTCCGCCAGGGGACGACGACGCGGACGGTCGTCGCCGACCGCGTGGTGCTGACCGTCCCGTTCTCGATCCTGCGCTCCTCGGTGGACCTGTCGCGGTCGGGCTTCTCGAAGCTGAAGCTGCGGGCGATCCGCGAGCTCGGCATGGGCACCAACAGCAAGCTCAACGTCGGCTTCTCGACGCGCCACTGGCGGGCGCTGGGCAACAACGGCGACACGTACGCCGACACCGGCTACCAGGCCACGTGGGAGGTCTCGCGCGCCCAGCCGGGCACGAGCGGCATCCTGGTGGACTACACCGGCGGGCGCATCGGCGCCGCGCTCACCGGCGACCCGGTGGCGCTCGCCAGGACGTTCGTCAAGCAGCTCGACCCGGTGCTGCCCGGCATCAAGGACCGCTTCGACGGCCACGCGGTGCTCGACCACTGGCCCTCGTACCGGTGGACGAAGGGCTCGTACTCCTACTGGAAGGTCGGGCAGTACACGGCCTTCGCGGGCGCCGAGCGCGAGGCGTCGGGCACCTGCCACTTCGCCGGCGAGCACACGTCCGTGGACTTCCAGGGCTACCTCAACGGCGCCGTCGAGAGCGGGGAGCGGGCCGCGAGCGAGGTGCTCGCCGCGCTGAAGAAGTAGGGTTCCGGTGCGTCCTACCAGCCGGTAGGATGTTGGTCATAGGCCCCGTGGAGTGCGACCGCCGGGGGATAAACCTGCCCGTGGAGTGCGACCGCCGGGCTTCATCACCGAAAGGACCCATCCATGCCCGAAGCCGTCATCGTCGACGCCGTCCGGACGCCCGTCGGTCGTGCCTTCAAGGGCTCGCTCGCCCCGCTGCGTCCCGACGAGACCCTCGCGTACGTCATCGACCAGGTCCTCGAGCGCAACCCGGGCGTCGACCCGAGCAGCGTCGAGGAGGTCGTGGCCGGCTGCGGCCTGCCCCAGGGCCTGCAGGCCAACAACATCGGCCGCATCGCGGTCCTGCTGAGCGAGAAGCTCGGGCAGGAGACCAACGGCTCGACCATCTCGCGCTACTGCGCGTCGGGCCTGGACGCCATCCGCGTCGCGGCCAACGCCGTGGTCGCGGGCCAGGGCGACGTCTACATCGCCGGCGGCGTCGAGTTCGTCTCGCGCTACAACGCCGCGCAGGAGGCCGCCCACCCCGAGGACCAGAACGAGAACCTCAAGGGCAACAACGGCCAGCCCGACGCCTACATCGCGATGGGCCTGACCGCGGAGAACGTGGCCGAGAAGTACGGCGTCACGCGCGAGCAGCAGGACAAGTACGCGCAGCAGTCCCAGGAGCGCGCGGTGGCCGCGCAGGAGAACGGCGTGTTCGACCGCGAGATCGTCCCGGTGACGGTCAACGGCGAGCAGGTCACCAAGGACGACGGCCCGCGCCCGAGCTCGACGTACGAGAAGCTCGCGTCGCTGGAGCCGGCGTTCAAGCCGGGCGGCACGGTCACCGCCGGCAACTCGTGCCCGCTCAACGACGGGGCCGCGGCCTCGATCATCATGAGCGACACGAAGGCCAAGGAGCTCGGCCTCACCCCGCGCGCCCGCATCATCACCGCGGCCACGTGGGGCAACGAGCCCGAGTACATGGGCGTCGCGCCGATCGGCGCGATCAAGAAGGCGCTCGAGCGCGCCGGCATGAGCATCGGCGACGTCGACGTCTACGAGCTCAACGAGGCGTTCGCCGCGCAGGTGATCCCGATCGCCGAGGAGGTGGGCTTCGACTACGAGAAGCTCAACCCGCACGGCGGCGCGATCGCGCTGGGCCACCCGTTCGGCATGACCGGCGTGCGCATCATGACCACGCTGCTCAACGACCTCGAGACGCTCGACGGCACGATCGGCCTCGAGACCATGTGCGTCGCCCAGGGTCAGGGCGAGGCCATGCTCGTCGAGCGCCTGAAGTAGTCACCGCAGGGTCGCCCGCAGGACGACGGTGCCCGGCCGCCTCGGCCGGTCGCCGCCGTCCTCGCGGGTGACCAGCAGCTCGCCGGCCGCGCGGTCGACCGCCGCGTGGCCGTCGAGCGGGCGATCCTTCGTCACCGGCGGGAAGAACCCGAGGAAGCGGCGGCCGAGCCACAGGGCGTACACCTTGCTCGGCGGCAGGCCGGCGGCGCGCACGCTGATGGCGCCGCGCGCCACGTCGACCGTGCCGACGGCCTTGCCGGCCCTGTCGCGCAACGGGTAGGAGCGGACCTTCGGCACGCCGCGGACGAGGTCGCGGCCGATGACGATGCTGACGTCCGCGTCGCCGGCCACCGCGGGCACGCCGCGGTCGACCGCGTGCGGCTCGACGCCGAGGAGGCCGAGCGCGTCGGGCACGACGCGTGCCGCGTCCTCGTGTCCGGGCGCGTACCCGGCGCCCGTCCTCTCGATGTCGTGGGTGGGCGCG
>JACRMD010000300.1 GCA_016215085.1 Solirubrobacterales bacterium
CGGCCACGTCGACGACCGGGGCCGGCGCGGAGGCCAGCGCCTCGGCGCCGAAGGCCAGCACGCCCGCGGGCGCCTCGAGCGGGGGCAGCTCGAAGGACTGCATCAGATGACCTCCTCGGCCTCGTCCTCGCCGCCGCGCCCGAGCGTGATCGCCCCGGCGTCCTCGAGGCGGCGCACGGCGGCGACGATGCGGCCCTGCGCCTCCTCGACCACGGCGCGCCGCTGGGGCTGCGAGGTCTCGAGGTCCTCCTTGAGCATCTCCGAGCCGCGGGAGGACATGTTGCGGAAGATGATGTCCTTGACGTCTTCGCCGACGCCGCGCAGCGCCAGGGCGAGGTCCTTCTGGTCGACCTCGCGCAGCAGCAGCTGGATGTCGCGGTCCGACAGCACGATGATGTCGTCGAAGGTGAAGAGGCGCTGGCGGATCTCGTCGGCCAGCTCGCCGTCCTGCTCGGAGATCGCCTCGAGCACCGTGCGCTCGGTCGAGCGGCCGGCGCGGTTGAGGATCTCGGCCAGCGAGTCCACGCCGCCGGCCTGGGAGAACTCCTGCGTGAGGACGTTGGAGAGCTTCTGGCGCAGGCCGCGCTCGATGTCCTCGATGACGCCCGGGTTGGTGTCGGACATCGTCGCGATGCGCAGCGCGACGTCGGACTGCACGTCGGGCGGCAGGCACGCCAGCACGCGGGCGCCGAGCGTCGTGTGCAGCGAGGCCACGACGAGCGCGATGGTCTGCGGCGCCTCGTCGGAGAGGAAGGTGACGATCTGCTCCGGCGGCGTGCGGCGCAGGAAGTCGAAGGGGCGCAGCTCGGCCTGCGCGGTGATCGACCCGATGATCTCCTCGGCGCGCGTCGGCCCGAGGAGGTGCTCGAGCACCTCGCGGGCGAACTCCGGGCCGCCCATCGCGAACTCGTCGTGGGAGTCGAAGCGCTCGGCGAGGTCCTGCACGACCGCGTCGGCGGTCTCGGCCTTGATGCGCCACAGCGACGCCATCTCGGCCGACAGCGCCTCGATCTCGCGCTCGGAGAGGTGCTTGAGGATCTCGGCGGCGCGCGCCGAGCCGATCGTGATGAGGAAGACCGCGGCCTTCTGGCGGCCCGTCAGCCCGGCGGCGATGCCGCGCGTGGTGACGGCCGTGCTCACTTGTTGTCCTCCGTGATCCAGGTGCGCAGGTGGGCCGCGACCCGCTCGGGCTCGCTGGTGATGATCTGGTCGAGCTGCTGGCGCCGCGGGTCGGCCGTGGCCACCGACGGCATCTGCACCGTCGGCTGGTCGGGCAGCTGCAGCGCCGGCGCCTGGAGCATCGCCGGGCGGATCCCGTCGAGCTGCTTGAGCCACGACGGCTCGTCCATCAGCGCCTCCGCCTCGCGCTTGCGCAGGTGGCGGGTGACGAAGAAGAGGAACAGCAGCGCGCCGAGGCCGATCGCCGCGCCCTTGAGGATGCCCGAGAACGCGGGCGGGATCGGGAGGGCGCCGCCGGCCGGCTTGGCGGGCGCGACCTTGGCGAAGGGGACCGCCTGGACCTGCACGACGTCGCCGCGCGCCTTGTCGAAGCCGACGGCGGCCTCGACGGCCTTGGTGATCGCCGGGATGTCGGGCTTGGCGTTCTTGTCCACCATGACCGACACCGAGAGCTTGTTGACCGCGCCCGGCGCCTTCTGGGTGCGCGTGACCGTCTTGTTGACGCCGAACTGCGTCTCGGTCTTCGTGTTCTTGTAGTTGCCCGAGCCGCCGGCGGCCGTGCCGTTGGCGCCGTTGGTGTAGCTCGGGGCGTTGGCGGTGGTGCCCGCCGCGCCGGCGGCCGCGCCGGCGCCGGCGCCCTGGAGCTGCTCGCTCTCCTTGGTCTGCGTCAGCGGCACGCCCTTGTCGGCGTACTCGAGCTTCTCCTCCGTGGCCTTGTCGACCGAGAGGTCGGAGTTGATCTGGACCTGCGCCTTGTCGGCGCCGAGCGTGCGGGTGAGCATCGCGTCGACCTGGCTGGCGAGCTGCGCGTTGTAGCGCGCCTCGGCCGCGGGCTTGGAGGCCAGCGAGCCGTCGCCGCCGGCGCCGCCCTCGCTCGGCCACAGCATCTGGCCGGTCGCGTCGGTGATGGTCACCGACGACGGCTTGAGCTGCGGCACCGACGAGGCGACGAGGTTGGCGATGCCGCGCACGGCGCCCGGGTCCATCGACGAGCTGTCGCCGCCGAGCAGCACGGCCGCGGTGGCGGGGCGCGCCTCGTCGGCGAAGAGGTCGTCCTTGGGCATCGTCAGGCGCACCTGCGCGCCGCTGACGCCGTCGATCTGGCCGATGGTCTGGGCGATCTGGCCCTCGAGCGCGCGCTGGTAGGCGATCTGCTGCTGGAGGCTGGAGGCGCCGAGCTTCTGCTTGTCGAGCAGCTCGTAGCCGGGCTGGGTGGTGCCCGCCGCGTTGAGGCCCTTGCCGGCCAGCGCGGCCTGCGCCTGCTGGACCTTGCCCTTCTCGACGGCGATGGCGGTGCCGCCGTTCTGCAGCTCGTAGCCGATGCCCTGCTCGGCGAGCGCGGCGGTGACCTTCGAGGTCTGCTGGGGGTCGACGCCGGCCATGACCGTCGAGTACGACGGCGAGCCGGCCATCTTGACCAGCATCAGGGCGGCGAAGAGGAAGCCCAGCGCGCACGCGGCGAGGGTGATCTTGCCGCGCGTGCTGAGGGAGGCGAGGAGGGACATGGAGGGAGGGAGCTCCGGTGTCGGTCGGGTGTCGGGCGCGGGGCGCTAGACCTGGGTGCGCATCACGTCGTTGATGGCCTCGACGCCCTTGGTGCGCAGCTGGGCGGCGAGCTGCATGGCCAGCTGGGCCCGCTCCACCGCGACCACGGCCGTGGCCGGGTCGGTGGCGGTGCCGTCGGCGATCGAGCGGGCCGCGTCGGCGGCCTCGTTCTGCAGGCCCTCGAGCTTGGAGATCTGCGAGCTCAGCGCGGAGCCGAAGCTCCCGCCGCCGGGCTGCGCCTCCGTGGCGCCGCCGACGTCGACGGACCACTCGGCGCCGCGGGTGAGGAAGCTGGGGTCGATCGCCGGGATGGCCACTAGCGCAGGAGGTCGATCGTGCGGGAGAACATCTGCTTGGCGGTCTGCATCGCCGTCACGTCGGCCTCGTAGGCGCGCGACGCGGAGATCAGGTCAACCATCTCGGTGACCGAGTTCACGTTGGGCATCTCGACGTAACCGTCGCGGTCGGCGTCCGGGTGGCCCGGGTCGTAGACCTTGCGCATCGGCTCCTGGGACTCGGCCACGCCGGCGACCTGCACGCCCTTGGACGCGCTCGCGCGGCCCATGGCCGTGCCGAGCACGCTGGCGAAGCCGTCCTCGCCGCGCTCCTGGAGGACGACCTCCTTGCGGCGGTACGCGCCGCCGTTGGCGCCGCGGGTGGTCTGCGCGTTGGCCAGGTTCTCGGCCGTGACGTCCATCCGCAGCCGCTCGGCCGAGAGGCCGGAGGCGGAGGCGTCGATCGCGTCGAAGAGGCCCATCAGCCGACGCCCATCGCGGACTTGAGGATCGCGGTGCGCGCCTTCATGACGGCGGTGAGCGCCTCGTACTCCAGGCCGTTCTTGGCCTGGGCCGCGGCCTCGGTGTCGAGGTCGACGGCGTTGCCGTCCTGGCGCATCGGGGCGCTGCGGTCGACCTGCTCGGCCGGCTCGACCCCGAGGACGGCCTTGCGGTCGTCGCGGTCGAAGGCGCGGCGCAGCGCGTCGTGGAACTCGACGTCCTTGCGCTGGTACCCCGGCGTGTTGACGTTGGCCAGGTTGGACGCGATGGCCTCCTGGCGGCGCGACGCGCCGGCGAGGGCGCGTTCGAGGCCGAGCTGGGTGGTGTCGAAGAGCTCCATGGACGTGCTGCGATCTGGGCGCCCGTCCGTGGGCTCTCGATGGCCGGGCCGCCTCCATGGCGACCCACCCTGGTTCTCGGCCGAACGGTCCGGCGCTTGAGCGATGCGTCCAGGTTCGTCTGGACGCGTACCTGGAGGGGTGCCCGAGCCGGCGAGCCCGGCGCGGCGGGCCGAAGCCCGCAATGGCCGGGGAGGGTGGGCCCCCTGGCCGTCTCAGCCCGCGGCGGAGAAGCGCGATGCCTGGGCAGCGCCGCCGGCGGCGTAGCCATGGGCGCCGGCGCGGGCGCGGTCCACGCGCGCGATCTCGGCGGCGAGGCCGTCGCGGGCCTCGGCCAGCAGCGCGGTGACCAGCGCCTGGACGCGCAGGGCCTCGCGGAGGTGCGGCACGGCCTCGGGGGCGATGGCGTCCGGCAGGGTCGCCATCAGCGCCTCGCGCCGCGCGGCCAGCGCCGGGAGCTCCTCGATCCGGCCCTCGCGGACCAGCGCGTGCTCCTCGTGGGCCAGCGCGGCGAGGGCCGCGTACGAGCTCATGCCTGTAGCGACGTGGTGGGCGCGGCCTGCGCCTCGCCCGCGCCCTGGGCGAGCTTGGCCCAGGACTCGCGGAGGTCGGCGAGCAGCGCGATCACGTGCCCGACCTTCTCGGGGGCGCGCTGGAGCCGGGCCTCGATGAGGCACCGCTTGCAGAAGACGTAGATGGCCTGCAGGCGCTCGGCGATCTCGCCGGTGTCCATGTTCAGCGTCGCCAGGAGCTCGTCGATGATCGCCTCGCCGCGGGTGAGGCGCTCGAAGCCGTGCTGCCAGGCCTGCTCGCCGAGGGCGACCTCCGCCTGGCGGAGGAAGCGGATGGCGCCGTCGTAGAGCATGACGACGAGCTGCTCGGGCGAGGCGGTGAAGACGCTGCTCTCGCGATAGGCCTGCGGGTTGCCGTAGGGGTTCATCTCGCGGACTCGGTTGGAGGGAACGGAAGCGGGGACGTCCCGGTAGTCGGGCGCCGTAGCGCCGACTTGAGGTCCGTCACAGGCCCATGGCGGACAGGCGCGCGGCCAGGTCCGACTGGATCGACTGGCTCCTCTGGAGCGCCGACTCGAGGGCCGTGAACTTCTTGCGGTACGCCTCCTCCTTGGAGGTGAGGCGGTCGTCGAAGCGGGCCAGCGAGGCCTTGATGCGCGCCAGCTCGGTGTCGGCCGCCTTGATGCGCCCGTCGAGGACGCCGTCGGCCTGGGTGAGCGGGCTGATCACCGACTCGAACGCCTGCGCGAGGCCGTCGGTGCCCGCGACGCCGCCCAGCAGGCGCTGCACGGCGAGCGGGTCGGCGTCCAGCGCCGCGTCGAGCTTGGCCTCGTCGAGGACGAGCTTCCCCTTGACGCTGTCGGCGTTGATGGTGGAGCTGGCCGAGCCGGTGGAGACGCCGATCGAGGCGAAGTTGTCATAGGTGTCGGCGTCGGCCGTGGGGTCGACGTCGAGGCCCGCGGTCGAGCGCAGGCGCGCGAGGATGTCGCGCAGGCCGCTGTCGCCGAACAGCTGGCCCTTGCTCGCGTCGGTCGCGTTGGCGGCGTTGGCGACCTTCTTCTCGTCGAGGTCGGTGCGCAGCGTGTCGAGCACCGCGTTGTACTTCTCGACGAAGGCCTTGACCTTGCCCTTGACCGCGTCGCGGTCGGGCTCCGGGCCGCCGACGGTGATCGTCGTGCCGGTGGTCTTGCCCTTCAGCGTGACCTCGAGGCCCGGGATGATCCCGCTGATCACGTTGGACTGCTTCTCGAACGGCGTCGTGCCGACGGTGCCGACGGCGTTCTCGGCGGGGACCCGCGAGTCCTCGGTGCCGGCGCCGACCGCGGAGAAGGCCGCGTCCTTGCCGGTCTCCTTCGCCGCGAGGACGAGCTTGCCCTCGACGTTGACGGCGTAGACCTTGGCCTCGGGCTTGGAGTTGATGGCCGAGACGACGTCGTCGAGCGTGGCGCCCGCGGCGATGTCGACCGCGGTGCGCAGGCTGCCGTCCTTGTTGCGGATCTCGATCTGCGTCGCGGACGCGGGCGCGCTCCAGCCGGAGTAGGTGACGCGCTCGGAGGAGGCCAGCGACGTGACCACGACGTCGTAGGCGCCCGGGCCGGCGCCGGAGAGCCGGCGGGCCGAGACCTTCGTCGGATCGTTGGAGTCGACGGACTGCGTGTCGGCCCAGACGCCGACGGCGCGGAGGTCCGCGGCAGCGTACTTCAGGGCGTTGAGCTTGGTCTGGACGTCGCTGAGGCCGGACTTCCGCGCGTTCACCGCCGACTGCTGGAGCTCGGTCCGCGTGCGCGGCTGGCGCTCCAGCGCCATGAGCTGGGACACGATCGAGTCGGTGTCCAGCCCGGAGACGAGGCCGGTGAGGCGGATCCCGGTCATGCGGCGGGCGCGGGATCCGGCTCCGCGCCCAGGACCTCGCGCAGGCCCAGGGCGCGCACGACGTTGCCCTCGCTGTCGCACAGCGAGGCCACGACGCGGCCGGTGAGGTTGTGGGTGTCGAAGCGGACGCGCTCGCCGCGGGCGGCGAGGTCGTCGGCGAGCTCGTGGGCGCGCTGGATGTCGTCCCACACGTGCTCGGGGATGCGGTCCGGGCCGGTCATCCGGCGACGGCGCGCGTCGGCCAGCTCGTAGACGCGGGCGAACTCGCCGGCATGGCTGGGACGGACGCCGCTCGGGTTGCGGGGGGCAAGGGGGGTGACCCCTGCCATGTGCGTCGCGTCGATGTCCATGCCGTGCGTCGTCCTTCCTGGTCGCCGGGCGAGCCCGTCCGTGGGCCGCGTAACCCCTGTCCCTCCGATCATCGGAGCGTCGGGAGGGGGCTTGAGGGCGACCATGGACGTCTGGCGTAGGGTCTGGACCCCAGCCGCCTAGGCGGCCGCCCGCTCCAGCTGCTCGGCCTCGGCGCGGAACATCGCCGCGTCCTCGGGGAGCTCCTGCCGCTCGGCGACCAGCGCCAGCCCGCGGAACGCGCGCACGTCGGGGCCCTCGGTCTCGACGACGCTGATCCACTCGTCGGCCGCGGACGCCAGGAACCCGCGGCGCAGGTACACCGTGGCCATGAGCTCGCGGCGCTCGCGCCAGGGCAGGTCCAGCGCCTCGGCGACGGCGACGAGCCGCTCGAACGCCTCGAAGTCCTCGATGCGCGCCAGCGCCTCGAGCATCATCGCCACCAGCGGGGCCGCGCCCGCAGGGACCGTGCCCGGCCGGGCGCCGTGGCGCCACGCCTCGAACGCGGCCAGCTCCTCGTGCGCGACGCCGGACCGGCGCGCGCGCTCGACGGCGGCGTCGACCGCCGCCTCGTCGCGCTCGGCCGGGGCGAGCAGGGCGAACAGCTCGGTGCGGGCCGCGCCGTCGGCGGACGGCGCGTCGGGGTCGATCTTCGCGGCCTCGGCCGCCGCCTCGGCCAGGCGGGCCTGGCTGAGCAGCGCCTCGGCCAGCGCCAGGCGGGCGGTGTGCGCGGCGGGCTGGGCGGCGAGGACGGCGCGCAGCTCGACCTCGGCCTCCCGCACCGCGCCCGCCTCGTAGAGCGGGACGGCCAGCAGGAAGTGGCCGCCGGGAGGCATCTCGGGCACGAGCGCCCGCACGGTCTCGACGACCTCGCCGGACGGCGTGCCGCCGCGCAGCAGCAGGCGCGCGTACGGGTCGATGGGCCCGATGAAGTTCGGGTTGGCCTGCAGCGCACGGCGCAGGCAGTCCTTGGCCTCGTCGTCCTCGCCGCGGTTGGCGTGGACGGCGGCCAGCGACGTCAGCGCCAGGAAGCTGCCGGCGCCGACGGCGACGGAGTACTTCGCGGGCGCGTCGCCCATCTCCAGGCAGCGCCGGAAGCACCCGACCGCGGCGTCGGCGTCGCCCTTGCCGCTGTGGGCGACGCCCTGCTCGAAGACGACGTCGGTGAAGCCGGGCAGCAGCCGGAGGATCTCGTCGCCGGTCCTGATCGCCTCGTCGTAGTGCTCGCAGGCGTGCAGCGCCTTGACGTAGCGGGCGCTCAGCGACGGGAAGAAGCCGTAGCGGACCCGCGCCTCGTCGCCGTCGAGCTTCTGCCACGCGGTGCGGAAGTGCTCGAGCGCCTTCTGCGGCTCGCCGGCGGCGCCGTACTCCGAGCCGAGGTTGAAGTGCAGGAACGGGCTGTCGCCGCCCTCGGCGACCTGCTTCTCCAGCAGCTCGACGTTGCGCCGCGACTTCTCCTTGGCGTCGCGGACGGCGCCGAGGTAGCCGAAGTGCTCGATGCGCACGTCGGTGATCTCAAGCCGCTCCGGGATGTCGGGCAGCTTGTGGGCGATCTGCTCGTGGATGCGGCCCGCGAACCGGTACTCGGGGCGGTTGCGGAAGACGCGCAGCGCGTTGTGGGTGACCGAGGTGCCGTCCTCGAGGTCGCCGGTGTGGTTGGTCTCGACGAGGAACATGCCCTCGCGCCACGTGCGGCCGGTGACGGCGCGCAGGCGGCCGGCGTCGCCCTCGACGAGCACCTCGTCGGCGTCCAGGAACATGAACCAGTCGCCGGTGGCGGCGTCGAAGCTCACGTTGCGGGCGGCCGAGAAGTCGCCGGTCCAGGTGTGGTGCAGCACGCGCGCGCCGAAGTCCTCGGCGATCTGCACGGTGCGGTCCGTCGAGCCGGTGTCGACGACGATGAGCTCGTCGACGGCGTCGCGGACGGCGGCCAGGCAGCGCGGCAGCATGGCCTCCTCGTCCTTGACGATCATGCACAGGCTCAGCGTCAGGCCGGTGGCGGGCCGGGCCTTCGCGGCGACGGCCTCGGCGCGGGGGCCGAGCGCGCGCAGCTCGCGCAGGACGGCCGGCGGCATCCCGGCGGGCGGGCCGTAGCCGGCCTTGCGGCGGCGCTTGCTCTCCCGCAGGTTGCGCTCGAGGTGCGGCAGCTCGCGGTCCAGGCGCTCGGCGCCCTTGAACAGCGCCTCGGCGGCGCCGAGCGCGCCCAGCTCGTAGAGCAGCACGCCCGCGAGGTTGAGGACCATCGGCTCGCGCGGGTCGTCCTCGAGGAGCTCGACCGCGGCGCGTGCGGCGACGGCGAAGGTCTCGGCCAGCGCGGCCGGGGCGACGTCGCGCGTGGCCGTCGCGTGCTCGAGCAGCACGCGGCGCGCGACGTAGCGGGTGTGGACCTCGCCGATGGAGGCGGTGTCCTCGAAGAGCTTCTGCCAGCCGCGGAGGTCGCGGGCACGCAGGAGGCCGTCCGCGCGGCGGACGATCTGGGAGATCTGGCCCGGGCCGGCCGCCGGGACGGCGGGACGGGTGGGCGTGTCGGGCGCCGGCGCACCGGCCGACTGCACGAGGCGAAGCGCCATGGGACTCCTCTGGAGGGACGGGGTCGTCCCGATCGTCGGCCGGGCGCCGAGGCGCTTGAGCGAGCGGGTCACCACGAGCCTTGAGGTCGGCTGGCCGCCCTGCGCGGTGGCGGCCGCCCGTCGACGCGCGTGCGCGGGTTCCTCCCACGCGTGCGCACCGGCGCGCGTCGATCGTCCACGTCCCCTTGCGCAGGTTTCCGCACGTTCCGTGCAGGTTTGGACGCCGGCATCCCCAGAAGTGGGGATGGACACCCTGGACCCATGTCCACCACAGGTGGGTATCCAGTCCGTTCGGCGCCGACCCGATACCTCCCAGCGTCCCCCCGCTGCAAGGAGCCGCAAAGCCGTGAAGCTCGCCACCACCACGAAGTCGCGCCGCCTCTCCACCGAGGACACGCTCGCCCTGTGGAAGGAGTACCGCCGCACGAACGACCGCGCCGTGCGTGATCGCCTCGTGCTGACCTTCGCCCCGCTGGTCAAGTACATCGTCTACAAGAAGGTGCGCGAGATGCCGGCGCGCTGCGAGGTGGAGGACTTCATCTCCTGCGGCCTCGAGGCGCTCATCCAGTCGATCGAGCGCTACGACCCGGCCAAGGGCGCGACGCTCGAGCAGTACGCCTGGACCCGCATCCACGGGGCCGTGCTCGACGAGCTGCGCCGCCAGGACTGGGCCCCCCGCTCGGTCCGTCGCTGGGAGCGCGACATGGAGCGTGCCGCCGACGAGTTCACCACGCTCCACGGCCGCCGCCCCAACCACCACGAGCTCGCCGACGCGCTGGGCTGCACCGTCGAGGAGCTGCGCAAGCGCCGCGACGAGGTCACGCAGTCGGACCTGACGTCGCTCAACACGCTCGTCCTCTCCGACGACGAGACGACGATCGAGCGCATCGACACCATCGCCTCGCAGGACGTCGCCGTCGACCCGCTGCACGCGGCGGCCAAGGACCAGGCCAAGGACAAGTTCCGCGCCGCCTTCTCCCGCCTGCCGCAGCGCGAGCGCGAGGTCGCCGTCCTCCTGTACGTCAAGAACCTCACGCTGGCCGAGATCGGCGACATCCTCGGCGTGTCCGAGTCGCGCGTCTGCCAGATCCACGGGCAGCTCAAGAAGACGCTGCGCGAGCAGCTCGACGACGACGCGCCGCTCTTCCAGGCCGTCGCCTAGTGGGCCGCCGCTACCGCTGGTAGCGGCGCTTGCGGTCCAGGTCGTAGGCCCACACGAGGGTCTCGGCCACGGCCGCGTAGAGCTCGGGCGGGACCTCCTGCTCGAGCTCCAGGCGCGCGAGGGCCTCGACGAGCGCCGGCTCGTCGCGGACGGGGACACCGCTCTCGCGCGCCAGCTCCAGGATGCGGTCGGCCACGAGGCCCGCGCCGGAGGCCGTGACCTTCGGCGCGCCACCCGCCTCCTTGTCGTAGCGCAGGGCGATCGCCCGCCTGCGCCTAGGCGGAGGCACTGAACGTCTCCCCGCGCGGGTGGACCGTGACCTGCGTCGGCCGGCCGGTGGCGCGCTCCAGCGCCTGGGCCAGCACGGCCGCCGCCTCGCGGACGGCCTCGGCGGGCTCGCCCGCCGCCACGTGGATCGCCGCCGCGCCGGCCTCGAGCCGGACGTCCATGCGCCCGAGCGCCGGCGAGTCGTAGCGCAGCACGACCGAGCGGGCCTCGCCGGCCCGGCCGCGCGCGCCGGCCTCGCGCTCGTCGACGAAGACGCGCGCCTCCGACCCGCCGGGCAGCGCCAGCGCGTAGGCGGCCTGCGGGACCTGCTGGGCCTGCTGCTCGGGCGCCGGCCGTTCGACGATCTGCAGGTGCAGCCGCTCGCCCGAGGACTCGGCGACGCGGAGCCGCAGCACCTGGCCGGGCTCGACGTCGTCGGGCAGCTCGGCGGCCAGCCGCACGCCCTCGAGCACGAGCGTGCGCGCGTCGAGCACCCGGCCGGTCACCGTGGCGCCGGGGCGCAGCGGGACGTCAGGCAGCATGCCGCGCAGCAGGACGAGGTCGACGGGCCCGCCCATCGCTACCGCCAGCGCTCCAGGACCTCGGCCGAGTCGACGAGGCCGGCCACGCGCGCGGGGACGCCCTGGACGCGGTGGTGGGGCTCGACGTCGCGGGTGACGACCGCGCCCGCGGCGACGAACGCCTCCTCGCCGACCTCGACGCCCGGGGTGAGCAGGACGCCGCCGCCGACGCGGCACGCGCGGCGCAGCACGGGCGCGCGCAGCGCCTCGCCCGAGCGGGTCATCGCGTCGTCGTTCATGGTCACGACACCCGGGCCGACGAAGACGTCGTCCTCCACGAGCGTGCCGGCGGTCAGCCACACGCCGGTCTGGACGCGCACGCGGGCGCCGACGACGGCGTCGGGCCCCAGCGCGCTGCCGCGGCCGAGCACCGACCCGGCGCCGAGGACGGCCCGCTCGCGGACGTGCGCCTGGTCGCCGACGATCGCGTCCGCGCCGATGCGCGCGCCGGCGAAGACGATGCTGCCGGCGCACAGCGTCGCGCCGTCCTCCACGACGGCCGGGCCGAGCTCCCGGCCGGCCGCCGCCGAGTGCGCGGCCAGGCGCGGGGCCCGCCCGACCACCGCGCCGTCGTCGATCGTCACGCCGGCGCCGAGCACGGTGCCGGCGTGCAGCACCACGTTGACGCCGACCGCGGCGTCGTCGGGCACGGCGACGCCGTCGGCGACCCACAGGTTCGGCGCGCGGTCGGACTGGCGCATCAGCTGCCCACCTCGTACCCGAGGTCGGCGAGGAGGTCGCCGGCGACGGCCTCGAAGCGCGCCACGTCCTCGGCGCTGAGCTGCTCGCGCCAGCGGTCGGCGATCGCCGGGTCCGGCGGCCGCGAGCGGTCCTCCTGCACCCCGGCGGCGCGCGGCCGGACCTCGGCGGCGCGCGCGTCGGCCTGCTCGTGGGCACGCAGCATCACGGGGTCGAAGTCGAGGTCGACGAACGCGCACACCTCGCGCAGGACCGCCTCGGGATCGCGGACGAGGTGCTCGTAGCGGACCTCGAGCACGCCGTCGACCGCGGCGGCGCGGCCGGCGAGGATGCGGTCGCGCCAGTCGGCCGCCGCGGCCTCGATCGAGCCGTCCCCCGGGGCGAACGGCAGGCCGAGCACCGACGCCGCCACGCCGCGCCCGTCGCGCACCAGGTGGACGAAGCGCGCCTCGGGCAGGGCGCGCGCGATCGCGTCGAGGTGGGCGAGGTGGTCGGGCGTCTTCTCGCCCCAGCGAGGCTTGCCGAAACGCGCCGCGTAGGCCTCGAACATGCCGCGCAGGGCCGAGGTGACGTCGTCGGCGCCGCGCTCCTCGAGGTGGGCGGCCAGCACGTCCTCGTCGAAGGCGAGGTCCGGCCACGGCGGCAGGCCCGCGCGCGCCTCGACCACGCGCCGCGGCCCCGCGCCCTCCTC
>JACRMD010000301.1 GCA_016215085.1 Solirubrobacterales bacterium
ATTCATTCTTTTCATGTTTTCCATTCCGTATTAGAATAGAAAAATGGACACCAACACCCTGCAAGCCTTTCTCGCCGATGCCGACGCCGGTGCCGGGCTTGAAGCGGGTGCCGCGCTGGCGGACGATGATCTCGCCGCCCGTGACCTCCTGGCCGGCGAAGACCTTCACGCCGAGGCGCTTGGCGTTGGAGTCACGGCCGTTGCGGGAGGAGCCGAGGCCCTTCTTGTGTGCCATTCGTCGATCAGCCCTTCGAGATCTTCGTGACGCGGATGCGGGTGAGCTCCTGGCGGTGGCCGGCACGCCGCCGGTAGCCGCGCTTGGGCTTGTACTTGAAGATGCGGATCTTCGGGCCGCGCAGGTGCTCGACGACCTCGGCGGACACCGTGGCGCCGCCCAGGTCCTTGCCGAACGAGGCGGCGTCGTCGCCGGCCAGCAGCAGGGGCTCGAGGTCGATGGATGCGCCGGCATCGCCGGGCAGCCGCTCGACGAGCAGGGTCTGGCCCTCCTCGACGCGGTACTGCTTGCCGCCGGTCTTCACGATCGCGTACATGGCTAAGGAGCTACTCCGATGGGGTGGCTTCGGCCTTGACAGCCGAACGGCGCCGTCCGCCTCTGCGGCCGCGGCGCCTGGGCTTGGATTCTAGCGAGTCCTCGTCGCCGCCGGACTCCCCATCCTTGCCGGGCTCCGCGGGCGGGCCGCCGTCGACCAGCGTGGCGACCGCCGCGGTGCGGCCGGCCTCCTCGATCCGGACGAGCTTCTTCTCCCCCACGAACCGGCCGCCGTTGACGACGCTGATGATGTAGCCGTCGATCTTGGCCACCGCGTCGTCGACCTCGTACATGTGCGGCTCGACGATCTGGACGAGGACCTCGTCGCCCTCGCGGAACGGGATCGCGCGCTCCTCGATGTCCTTGCGCGACCCCTCCATCGTGATCTGGAAGTGGTCGAGCGGCAGGCCCTCGGAGCCCTCGAAGTGGAAGACCTTGCCGGTCTCCTCCTCCAGCGCGTGCAGCATGCGCGCGCCCTCGCCGGTGAACTTCGTGCTCACCCGCGGGTTCATCTGGACCAGGAACGCCTCGGTGGCGCGCTTGGCGCGCGAGCCGACCTCGCGCAGGCGGCGCTCGAACTCGATCGCCATCGTGTCCTCGGACTTGATGACGCCCTCGCCGTGGCAGGTCGGGCACGGCCGCGTGATGATCTCGCGCACGCCCTCGGTGACGTTCTGGCGCGTCATCTCGACCAGGCCGAGCTTGGAGATCTCGGCGGTGAACGTCTTCGTGCGGTCCTCGTCGAGCGCCTTGCGCAGCGTCTTCAGGACCGTGTCGCGGTTCTTGGCCCGCGCCATGTCGATGAAGTCGATGACGATGATGCCGCCGATGTCGCGCAGCCGCAGCTGGCGCACGACCTCGTCGGCGGCCTCGAGGTTGGTCCGCGTGATCGTGTCCTCCAGGCGCGCCTGCTTGCCGCGCCCGACGAACGACCCGGAGTTGACGTCGATGACGGTCAGCGCCTCGGCGTAGTCGATCAGGAGGTAGCCGCCCGACGGCAGGTCGACGCGCTTGGAGAGCAGGCCCTCGATCTCCTTGTCGACGTCGAAGGCCTCGAACAGCGGCTTGGACTCCTGCCAGAGCTCGACGCGCTCGACGAGCTCGGGCGCGGTGCGGCTGAAGAACGAGACGAGCCGGTGGTGCTGCTGCTCGTCGTCGACGACGGCCTTCTCGAAGTCGGCGCTGAAGATGTCGCGCACGACCCGCACCGAGAGGTCGGCCTCCTGGAAGACCATCGCCGGCGCGGTCGCGGCCTCGACGCGCTTGTCGAGGACCTCGTGGAGCTTGAAGAGGTACTGCAGCTCGCGCTCGAAGTCCTCGCGCTTGGCGCCCTGCGCGGCGGTGCGCACGATGGCGCCGCCGCCCTTGAGGTCCAGGCCGCGGGCCTCCTTGCGCAGGCGCTCGCGCTCCTTGTCGTCGAGGCGCTTGGAGACGCCGATGCCCTCGCCGGTCGGCGTGTACACCATGTAGCGCCCCGCGATGGTCAGCTCCATCGAGAGCCGCGCGCCCTTGGTCTTTAGCGGGTCCTTGACGACCTGGACGACGACCTCCTGGCCGGGCTTGAGCAGCTCGCCGATGGTCTTGCCCTTGCCGCCGCGGCCGCGGCGCGCGACCTCGACGCCCGGCATCACGATCTCGTCGACGTGCAGAAAGCCGTTCTTGTCGAGGCCGATGTCGACGAAGGCGGCCTCCAGCCCGGGCAGCACGTTGTCGACGCGGCCCTTGTAGATGTTGCCGACGATCGACCGGTTGCCGCGGCGCTCGAAGTAGAGCTCCGCGACGCGCCAGCCGTCCGACGGCGTGGTGGTGGTCTTGGCCCGGGACCGGCTGCGCCCCCTGGGGGCGGCGGGCTTCCCGGTGGCCTCCATCAGCGCCACGCGGGTCTCCCCGCGGTCCACGCTGACGAGCACTTGCTTTCGCACGTTGAAGGTTCTCCTAGGGGTTGTCCTAGACGGCCAGGATGCGGCCCTTGGTGGCAGCGGCCGTGCGCCCTTGCACGTAGACCGACTGCAGCAGGCCGATGGCCAGGAGGGTGGAGATGACCGACGAGCCGCCATAGGACATGAGCGGCAGGGGAACGCCCGTGATGGGCATGATCCCGACGTTCATCCCCACGTTGACGAAGACCTGGAAGAGCAGCATCGCGACGATGCCGCCGGCGATCAGCGCGCCGAACAGGTTCTTGGCCACCGTGAGGATCCGAAGTCCTCGCCAGATCAACAGGGCATAGAGCGACAGCACGAGCGCCGCGCCCACGAACCCCCAGCGCTCGCCGACGACGGCGAACACGAAGTCCGTGTGGTGCTCGGGCAGGAAGTTGAGCTTGGTCTGCGTCGCGGAGTCGCCGCGGCCGGTCTTCTCCCCGGACCCGATGGCGATGCGCGACTGGTTCTGCTGGTAGCCCGCGTCCGACGGGTCGTCGGACGGGTGCAGGAACGACGTGAGCCGTTGCTCCTGGTAGGGCTTGAGGACGTCCACCCCCGCCGCGGGCGCGGCGACGAGGACCATCGTGATCGCGACGGCGCCGAGGGCGACGAGCGCGAGCAGGTGGCGGGCCGGGATGCCGGCCACGAAGACCACCGCGAACGTCGCGGCCACGAACACCAGGCCGGAGCCCAGGTCCTCGGCCATGACGATCGCCGACGGGATCAGCCCGATGAGCATGGCGCGCGCCGTGGTGTCGCGGGACCCGAGCGAGCGCGCGCGCTCGACCAGGAAGGCCGCCAGCACCAGGACGATGAGCACCTTGCCGAGCTCGGACGTCTGGATCTCGAAGAACGGCGTCTGGATCGCGCGCCGCGAGCCGCGGGTCTCGGACCCGAGGACGAGCACGGCGAGGATCGACGCGATGAGGAAGCCGTAGAGGCCCCAGAAGGCGCCGCGCAGGCGGGAGTAGTCCACCCGCCAGAGCACGAGCGCGCCGAGCGCCCCGACCGCGAAGTACACGGCCTGGCGCTTGAGGAAGTAGTGGGGGTCGCCGTCGACGTCGTCGGCGGTCGCCGCGTCGATCGTCAGCAGCGAGCAGATCACGAGGCCGGCAACGCCGAGCAGCAGCACGGGGTCGAACGGCAGCGCCATGCCCGGCGGCCGGCGGGACGGCGCGGTGGCCTCCCGGTTCGGGTCGGTGATGACCGTCGCGCTCACCGGGAGTGCGACTCCCCGCGGACGAGCTTGGCCTTGACGTTGAACCACTTGGAGAGCATGAGGCGCACGGCGGGCGCCGCCGCCTCCGCGCCGAAGCCGCCGTCCTCGATGGTGGCAGCGATGACGATCGGCTTGCGGTCCGGCCGCTGGGCGTCGTAGGCGTAGGCGACGTACCAGGACTGGTCGTCGGGGCGGCCGGGGCGCTCGGCGGTGCCGGTCTTGCCGTACACCGGGAAGCGGTCGTGCGGCCAGTCCTTGAAGACGTCGGCGCTGGTGCCGCCGCTCTCGCTGGCCGCCTTGCGCAGGCCCTCCATGATCGCCCCGCGCCACTCGGCGGCGATCTTGACGCGCTTGGCGGCGGGCGGCTCGAATCGCTGGACCAGGCGCCCGTCGTCGCCCTCCTCGATCTGCGAGCCGATGTGCGGGCGCACGACGCGGCCGCCGTTGACGATCGAGGAGTAGGCGACGGCCATCTGCAGCGGCGAGGCCTGCAGGTCGCCCTGGCCGACGGAGAGGTTGGTCTCGTCGCCGGGGCCCCACGGGCGGTTGGTGCCGTCCGCGTAGCCGCAGGAGCTCGTCTTGAGCTTCTTGCGGCAGCGCGCCTCCTTGCGGTTCTGGCGGTCGCGCCAAGCCGGGTCCGGGACGAGGCCGGAGCCTTCGTTGGGCAGGTCGATGCCGGTGCGGTGGCCGAGGCCGAGGCGGCGCGCCCACTTCTGGAGCGGGTGCTTGGGGTCCGGGTTGAGGTCCAGGCCCATCTGGTAGAAGTACACGTCGCTCGACACCTGGATGGCGCGGACGAGGTTCACCGGTCCGTACGAGGTGTCGCCGGCGTTGCAGGCCTTGTCCGATTCGCGCGCGCCGATCTGCAGGCAGCCCGAGTCGTTGACGATCCGCCCCGGCGACGTGACGCCCGCGGCGAGCGCCGCGACGGCGGTGATCGCCTTGAAGGTCGAGCCCGTCGGGTAGAAGCCGCCGATCGCGCGGTTGAAGCGGGCCGTGCCGCCCTGGCCGAACAGCCGCTTGTACTGCGCCTCGGTCAGCGGCCGCGAGAGCGCGCGCGGGTCGTAGGTCGGGGACGAGCCCATGGCGTAGATCGCGCCGTTGTCGGGGTCGATCGCCACGAACGCGCCCGGCTTGCCGCCGCCGGCCTCGGCCAGCGCCTTCTCCCCCGCCTCCTGGAGCCCGATGTCCATGGTCAGCCGCAGCTGGCGGCCGGGCTGCGGGTCGCGCGCGGTGACCGCGCCGCGACGCTCGCCCAGCGCGTTGACGAGGATCCGGTAGGCGCCGTCGCGGCCGCGCAGGTACTTGTCGTACTCGGCCTCCAGGCCCTCCTGGCCGATGACCGTCCCCTGCTTGACGCCGCGGTAGCGCTTCATCTTCAGCTGGTCGTCGTTGATCTGGCCGACGGTGCCGACGATCTGCGCGGCGAGCTTGCGGTACGGGTAGCGGCGGAGGTAGACCTGGTCGACCTTGATGCCGGGGAAGTCCTCCTTGTGCTCCTCGATGTAGTTGCGCAGCGGGGAGTCGACGTCGGTCTTGAGCCGCACGTCGGCGTAGGGGACCTGCACCAGCGAGGAGACGACCCGCGCGTGGATCGTCGAGGCCCTGAGCTTCAGCACGCGCGACAGGCGCCGCTCGAGCTCGGCGAGGCTCGCGTCGGGCCGCGGCATCGGGTACGGCTCGCCCTTGCGGCCCTTGGGCCGCCGCTCGCGCTGGCCCATCTTCTGGCCCCACGCGCTGATCGCCTCGCGGACCTGGGGCGAGACGCGGCGCGGGTCCAGCGAGACGACGGTCGCGCGGCGGTTCTCGACCAGCGCGAGGCCGTTGCGGTCGACGATGTTGCCGCGCGGCGCCTGGATGCGCTCGACGCGGACCCGGTTCTCGCGCGCCTGGGCCAGGTACTTGTCGCCGTCGAGGACCTGCAGGTACCAGAGGCGGAAGAACACGATCCCGAAGGCGATGAAGGCCACGATGCCCAGGGCGGCGACGCGCAGCGCGAGCTGCGGCGTGATGGCCGGGCGGCGGTCGTCGACGGGATCGAGGCGGTTCATCAGGCGCGGCTGAGCGGCGACAGGCCGCCGGTCGTGTAGGCGCGGCGCCGGCGCCGGCGCGGGTCCTCGGGCAGCGCGGGCAGCAGCCAGCGGCGGACGAGGGCGTAGACCGGCAGCGCGATGAGCGCGTTGAGGATGATCGTCGCCAGGATCTGGCGCAGCAGCAGGAAGCTGACCGGCGCGTCGATGCCGAGCATGAAGTTCATGAGGCCGAAGCCCAGGGTGGCGATCGCGGTGGACAGCGCGCCCACCACCATCGGCACGATCGCCGCCTGCGGGTCGCGCAGCTCGCGCAGCCGCCCGGCGACGTAGCCCGCGGCGACGTAGACGAGGCTCGACAGGCCCATCGTCTGCACGAGCGCCGTGTCGGCGAACAGCCCGACCCCGAAGCCGAAGACCGCGCCGGTCATCGAGCCGCACAGCAGCCCGACGGCGCCGACGCACAGCGGCAGCAGGTCGGCGTTGGTGCCGAAGATCTGGACCTGCGAGACCGCGGCGACCTGGATCAGGACGATGAAGACGCCGAGGGCGCAGAGGCGCAGGACGAACTGCGGCGTGATCGGCGTCACTCGCGGTTCCCGTTCACGCGGCGGGTCAGGACCTGGACGAACTCGACGCGGCGCAGGTCCACGAACGGCTTGAGGTGGACCTCCTGGGCGTCGGTCTGCTCCTCGTCGACGCGCGTGACCTGCCCGATCGGGATGCCGGGCGGGAACGGCGACTGGATGTCGCCGCGGGCCGAGGTCGTGCCCGTGGTGACGATGACGTCCTTGGGCCGGACGAAGTCGTCGCGCGTCGTGTACTTCAGGACGAGGTCCTCCGGGTCGCCGACCTTGGGGGCCACGACGCCGAAGACGTCGTTCTTGAGCACCCGCGCGGAGACGGCGACCTTCGAGTCGGTGATGAGGCGCACCTTGGCGGCGTTGCGCGCGACGAAGTCGACGCGGCCGATGAGGCCGGTGCCGTCGCCCGAGCCGTCGGTGGCGATCACCGGCATGCCGGCGTGGACCCCGGCGGAGGTGCCCTTGTCGATGTCCAGCGTCTGGTACCAGACGGTGGGCGACTTGCCGATCACGCGTGAGGTGACCGGCTGGTACTGGTCGAGCCCCAGCGTCGTGTCGAGGTCGAGCAGCTGGCGGAGGTGGCGGTTCTGGCGCAGCGCGTCCTCGCTGGCGATCGCCCGCTTCTGCCAGGCGTCGCGGTCCTTCTCGGCCTTCTCGAGGTCGCCCTTGGCGTCGAGGGTGTCGCCGACCCACCCGAAGAGGTCGCGGACGGGCTTGAGCGCGCGGCTGGCGCCCTCCTGGATCGGCGCGACGACGGACATGATCCCGCGCTGCACGGAGTGCAGGCCGCCGCCGGCGGACTCGCCGAAGTAGGCGGTGAGGAGGATAAGGGAGCTGACGACGAGCAGTGCGAGCACTGCCCGGCGCCGCCGGACCGTCTTGTCGTACACGATGGACGGGGCTCCATGAGCTTGGTGGGATGGCGCAGCGCGGCTAGCGCGGCCGGCGCCGGTTCCTCGAGTTCTTGTTGCTGCGGTGGATCACCTCGAACTCCTCGAGCGAGCGGCCGGAACCGACGGCCACGCACGTCAGCGGCGACTCCGCCAGGTGCGAGGGCATCTGGGTCTCCTCACGCAGGCGCTCGTCGAGCCCCTGCAGGAGCGAGCCGCCGCCCGCGAGCATGATGCCGCGATCCATGATGTCGGATGCGAGCTC
>JACRMD010000022.1 GCA_016215085.1 Solirubrobacterales bacterium
ACGTCGTCATCACCAGCGGCGTCACGGTCGGCGAGCGGTGCGTCATCGGCGCCAACAGCGTCGTGACCACCGACCTGCCGCCGTTCAGCATCGCCGCCGGCGCGCCCGCGAAGGTGCTGCGCACGATCCGGTACGAGCTGCCGGCCGGCGGGCTGCCGCCGGACGCGCCCGTCGCGGGCTGACGCCTACTTCGAGACGATGATGCTGATCGCGTAGACGACGGAGCCGATGAACGCGGCGCCCGCGACCAGCGCGACGAGCCCGTAGAACGTCGCCGCCGCGGCCGCGCCGTTGCGCCGGCTGTCGCCGGCGCGCGACAGGCCGAGGATCACGAACGCGTACGTGACGGCCACCACGATGCCGGCGATCGGCGCCACGTACAGCAGCTCACCGAGCTTGCCCCACTCGATCGCGGCGAGCATCACGCCTCCGCCGCCGTCAGGGCGGGGCCGCGGCGCAGCCGCTGGCCGAAGGCGGCGGCGATGAGGGCGACGACCGACAGCCCGACCGCCACGACGCCGACGGCGTCATTGCCGAAGAGCGAGGTCAGCCCGTAGGCCAGTCCGCCGATCAGCGCCGCGGCCGGGAGCGTCAGCACCCATGCGAGGACGATGTTGCCCGCGACGCCCCAGCGGACCGCCGACAGGCGCTTGGCCGCGCCGGCGCCCATCACGCCGCCCGAGATCACGTGCGTGGTCGAGAGCGGGAACCCGAGGTGCGAGGCCGTCAGGACGACCGCCGCGCCCGCGCTCTGGGCGCTGAAGCCCTGCGCGGGATCCATCTTGATGATGCGGCTGCCCATCGTGCGGATGATCCGCCAGCCGCCGGAGTAGGTGCCCAGCGCGATCGCGGTGGCGCTGGAGATGACGACCCAGGTCGGGACGTCGAAGTCGTCGGCGGGCAGGTTGCCGTTGGCGACCAGAGCGAGCGTGATGATGCCCATGGTCTTCTGCGCGTCGTTGGTGCCGTGTGCGAGCGAGAACAGGCTGCCGGACACGAGCTGGCCGAGCTTGTACCCGTGGTTGACGGGGCCCGGGCGCTGGCGCCCGACGATCCGGTAGGCCACGAGGATCGCGATGCCGGCGACGACGAAGGCGAGGATCGGCGCGACCAGGGCGGGCACCATGACCTTCTCGATCAGGCCGTCGCTGAGGATCGCGTCGGGCCCCTCGGCCACGAGCGCCGCGCCGACGACGCCGCCGATCAGCGCGTGCGACGAGGAGGAGGGAAGGCCGAACCACCAGGTGGCCAGGTTCCAGGCGATGGCGCCGATCAGCCCGCCGAAGACGATCGTGGGCGTGATCGCGTCGGACTCCACGATGCCCTTGGCCACCGTCGCCGCGACCTCGAGCGAGATGAACGCGCCGACGAAGTTCAGCGTGGCCGACATGAGCACCGCGGCGCGCGGCGACATGGCCCGCGTGGAGATGCTGGTGGCGACCGCGTTGGCGGTGTCGTGGAACCCGTTGGTGAAGTCGAACGCCAGCGCGGTGGCGACGACGATGATGAGGACGAGGTCGCTGTCCACGTCAGGCGTTCTTGATGATGACCGTCTCCATGACGTTGGCCACCTTCTCCGTGGAGTCGATCGCGGCCTCGAGCCGGTCGTAGATGTCCTTCCAGCGGATCACGACCATCGGGTCGATGCCGCCCTCGAACAGCGACGCCACGGCCTCGCGGGCCAGGCGGTCGCCGTCGTTCTCGAGCCGGTGGATCTCCACGATGTAGTGCGAGATGTCCTGGAAGCCGCGCAGGCGCGGGATCGCCTCGGCGACCTGCCGCGCGGACTGGACGAGGATGTGCGCCAGGCGCTGCGCCTGCTCCATCGGCGCCTCGATCCGGTACAGCCCCATGAGGTCGGCCGCCTCCTCCGTCTCGTCGACGACGTCGTCCAGCGCCGAGGCGAGCTCGAGGATGTCCTCGCGGTCGATCGGGGTGACGAAGGTCTGGTTGAGGCGGTGGATGATGTCGTGCGTGATCCGGTCGCCCTCCTGCTCGCAGATGAGGATGTCGCGGGCGAGGTCGGAGCGCTCGGGCCACGAGCCGATCATCTGGTCGAGGAGGTCCGCGGCGCGCGCGATGTTCCCTCCGGCCTCCTCGAAGAGGTCGAAGAACTCGCGGTCCTTCGGGGCGAAGACCTGGGCGAGGCGGGGCATGGGCGCGAAGCGTAGGTGAAAACGATGTGAAGGCCGGTCCCGGGTGGGCGCCCCGCCACCCGGGACCGGCGAAGGCCCTGCTCAGGCGACGTCTGCGAGCGCGGCCCGGAAGCCGGCGAGTTCCTCGTCGGGGATCGAGTACCCGTGGTCGGGGCCCGGGTAGCGCTTGCTGCGAACGTCGTCGGCGTACGCCCCGACGCCCGCCACCATCTCGTCGAGGATGTCGGCGTAGCGCTGCACGAAGCGCGCCCCGCGGCCCTCGCGGATGCCCAGCAGGTCGTGGAACACGAGCACCTGGCCGTCGGTCGACGGGCCGGCGCCGATGCCGATCACGATCGCGTCCATCCGCGGCATGATCGCGTCGGCCACCGCGGTGGGGATCGCCTCGAACACGATCGAGAAGCACCCGGCCTCCTGCAGCGCCAGCGCCTCGCGCGCCACGCGCGCCGCGGCGTCGGCCGTGCGCCCCTGCGCGCGGTAGCCGCCCAGCGCCGTGGAGGTCTGCGGGGTCAGGCCGACATGGCCCATCACCGGGATGCCCGCCTGCACGATCGCGCGGGCGCGGGCCA
>JACRMD010000302.1 GCA_016215085.1 Solirubrobacterales bacterium
CCTCCTCGGCCTCCTCGGCCTCGGGCTCGGCCTCGGCGGCGGGCTCGTCCTCGGCCTCCTCGGCGGGCGGGGCGGCGGCCTCGGCGTCACGGGCGCGCTTGCGGCGCGCGCGGCGGCGCCGGGACTTCGACGGCGCCTCGGCCTCCTCGGCCTCCGCCTCGGCACCGGCGGCGCCGGCCTCGACCGCCTCGTCGTCGTCGAGCTCCGCGCCGTCCTCGGCGACCGCGGCCAGGGCCTCCTGGCCCTCGAGCTGCGCGGCCGCGGCCTCGTCGCCCTTCTTCTTGCGCCGGCGCGAGCGGGTCTTGCGCTTGGGGAAGTTGCGCAGCAGCTCGCGCGACAGCGCGGACGGCTTGCGCGCCATCCGGGTACGGGCGCCGCGCACGACCTCCATCGCCTCGGGCGTGTGCGCCACCGCGGCGGCGAGCAGCGCGGCCGAGAGCCGGCGGTCCTGCTTGCGCGCGGCGTGCACGAGCCGGCGGGCGTTGCGCGCGTGCGCGCCGCCCGACGAGTTGACGAGCAGGCCGAGCAGCCGCTTGGTCTCCGGCCAGCGCTGGACGGCGTACTCCTCGTGGACCTCGCGCGTCATGTCGGCGAGGTCCCAGATCCAGTGCGAGGCCTGGTCGCGGCGGCCGATGCGCCGCTCGGCCAGCGCCTGCAGCAGTACCTTGACGCCCTCGCGGCGCTCCTCGCGCGGCCACGTGCGCACGACGTCGACCGAGCGCTCGAACGCGTCGGCGTCGCGCGACGCCGCGATCTCCTGCAGCGCGCGCAGGCGCAGCTGCGAGTTGCGGTTGCGCTCGACCGCCGTCAGCAGGAAGTTGCGCTTGAGCTCGCCGTTGCGGTCGAAGTGCAGCATCGCCCGCGCGCGGCGCCAGCCGCTGGGCGCCACGCGCGCGCCCGCGAGCGCGGCCCACTGGACCTGCTCGCCGTAGTCGAGGTGCTCGACGGCGATGCGCCACAGCTCGCGCTCGAAGACCTCGATCCGGCGGTCGGTGTCCGCCGTGACCGGGATGACCCGGCGCTCGACGCGCACTCGGCGGCCGCGGCCGCGGCGCACGGGGCCGACGACGATCGCGCCGCCGCGGTAGACGTCGCGGTCCAGCAGCGAGTGCAGCGTGACCACCGGGTCGTCGTGCCGCGTCGCCGGGTGGACGAAGTCCACGACGATGCCCGACTCCTTGCCCGGGTGCCGGCGCGTGACGCGGCCGACGCGCTGCTGGTAGATGCGCCGGGACGCCGTCGGCGCCAGGTGCATGCAGATGGTGGCCCGCGGCGAGTTCCAGCCCTCGGCGAGCAGCTGCGCGTTGACCAGCACGTCGATCTCGCCGCGCTCGTACTGCGCGAGGATCTCGGCGAGCTCGCGCTTGGGCGTCTCGCCCGACACGCCCATCGCCTTGATGCCGACCTCGCGGAACGCCTCGGCGACGTTCATCGCGTGGCGCACGCCGGCGGCGTAGACGACGCCGGGCACGCCGTTGAAGCGCGTCTTGTACAGGTCGGCGATCGCCAGGTTGAACGGCAGCTGGTCCAGCAGCTCGGCCAGCAGCTCCTGGTCGAACTCGACGTCGACGTCGCCCTTGCGCAGCGGCACCTTCGCGATCGTGCGCACGCCCGGCCCCGGCGGGATCCGGATGCAGCGCAGCGGCGCGATGACGCCGCGGCGCGCGGCCTGCGCGAGGTCGAAGCGCGAGGTCTGCGTCGGGAACAGGTCGGTGACGTGGCGGGCGATCAGCGCGCCCGTGGCGGTCATGCCGACGAAGATCGGGCCGGTCCACGCGCGGATGGCCGCGGAGGTCTTCTCGCCCAGCGCCGTGTGCGCCTCGTCGCAGATGACGATGGTGTAGGCGTCGGAGATCCGGCCGGCGTTGCGGACGAACCACTGGTAGGTCTCGACCGTGACCGGGCCGTCGACCCGCGATGTGCCCTCGCCTTCCAGCAGCGGCGGCGACTCGCGCTTGGCGTAGCCGCGCGTGCGCAGCTCGCCGAGGAACTGGTCGACGAGGTTGCGGCGGTGGGTGAGGATCAGGACGCCGCCGGTGCGCGAGGCCTCGACGAAGCCCATCGCCGCGACGGTCTTGCCGGCGCCGGTCGCGTGCTCGAACCAGAAGCGCTTGTGGGCGTTGGGGTCGTCGACCCCGCCCTCGGCGACGTCCTCGTCGAGCTCGCCGAGCGGGCCCTCGTCGAAGGACTCCTCCTCGGCGGACGGGGCCGCCTCGGCCTCCGGCTCGTCGTCGTCCTCGACCTCGTCGAGGTCGTCCTCGTCGTCGTCCTCCTCCGGCGGCTCCTCGTCGACCGCCAGCACCGGGGCGGCCTCGGCGGCCGCGGTGCCGTTGGCGCCCTTCTGGGCGGTGGCCAGCAGCGCGACGAGCGTGCCGGACAGCGCGTCGACCTGGTGCGGGTTGAGCAGCGTCCCGTCGGCCAGCCGCGGCTCGTCCTCGGACAGGACGCGCTCGAGCCCGAGCAGCAGCGCGTAGCGGCGGCGCCACTGGGTCGAGGGCACCTTCGCGCCCGCGTCCATCTCGGCCAGCGCGGCGTCGAGCGCCCGCCTGCGGGCAGAGCCGGGCGCGAGGGCGGACGCGGCGTCTTCGCCCTCGTGCACGAAGCGCTCGCGGGTGAACCGCTCGGCAGCTTCGACGAGCCCGGGATCGGGGACGGATGCGGTCTCGACGACCGACGTGGTTGATTCAGCCATGGGACGGCACGCTCGGAAGGAGCGGCGCGAGGGGATGTCGCGGCGCCGTGCAGCGGCGCGGCGCGATCCCGAGGACCGGGGAGACGAGGGAAGCTCTCCCCTGGTTGGTAGCGGAACGCCCCTCGCCTGCGGACAAGGATACCGGATCGGCCGGGCGCCCATGCGGACGTGGCACCCTGTCCGGACCGATGTCCCGCAAGACCCTGCTCCTCGCCGCCGCGGCGGTGGCCCTCGTGGCCGTCGTCGTGCTCGGCCTCTCCCAGACCGGCACCGACAACTCGGCGCCCAAGGCATCCACCGTCTCCCTGGCCGACGCGCAGCGGCGGCTCGCCGGCTCGCCGCCCGAGCTCGCCGCGCTGCACGAGCAGGCCAACCAGCTGCTCCCCGGCGGGCGCAAGGCGATCCTGGCCCGCATCGACGACCTCAAGGGCCGGCCGGTGGTCATCAACAAGTGGGCCTCGTGGTGCGGGCCGTGCCGGTTCGAGTTCCCCTTCTTCCAGGAGGTGAGCGCGCGCTACGGCAAGCGCGTCGCATTCGTCGGCCTCAACTCGGGCGACAATGACGCCGACGCCGCGAAGTTCCTCAAGCGGTTCCCGGTCAGCTTCCCCAGCTACACCGACCCCAACGAGAAGGCGGCGCTGGCGCTGAAGGCCGGCAGCTACTACCCGACGACGGTCTTCCTCGACGCCGACGGCAAGCAGGTCACCGTCCACCAGGGCAACTACAAGACCGAGCAGCAGCTCGTGGACGCCGTCGAGCGCTACGCGCTGGGCCGCGGGTGATGGTCGAGGTCCGGCCGCCGCGCGACGCGGACGAGCTGCAGGCCGCGATGGACGTCCGGCTGGCCGTGTTCGTCGAAGAGCAGGACGTGCCGCTCGACGACGAGCTCGACGGCCGCGACGACGACGCCGAGCACCTCGTCGCCCTCGAGGACGGGCGCGTGCTGGCGACGCTGCGCCTGCTGCCGGCCGACGCGCCGGGCACCATGAAGCTCCAGCGGCTCGCCGTCAGCGCGCAGGCCCGCCGCCGCGGCCTGGCCTCGCGGCTGATCGAGGCGGCCGAGTCACGATCCCGCGCCGCGGGGTACCGCACGATGGTGCTCGACGCCCAACTCGACGCCCTGCCCCTCTACCACCGCCACGGCTACGCGCAGCGCGGCGGCGTCTTCCTCGACGCCGGCATCGAGCACGTCCGCATGGAGAAGGCGCTTGCCTGAGGTCCGCGTCGACCCGCTCACCGGCCTGCGGACGATCATCGCCGGCGACCGCGCGGCGCGGCCCGGCGGCTGGGCGATCGGCGGCACGCCGCCGGACCCGATCGACCCGGAGACCGACCCGTTCGCGCCCGGCCACGAGGACCGCACGCCGCCGGAGGTCCACGCCGTGCGGCCGGACGGCGGGCCGCCGGACTCGCCCGGCTGGACCGTCCGCGTCGTCCCGAACCTCTACCCCGCGCTGACCCTGGACGGCCCGGAGCCGGGCCCCACGCACGACGCCGGCCTCTTCCAGTCGGCGGCCGCCCGCGGCTGCCACGAGGTCGTCATCAACGCCCCCGACCTCGTGACCTCGCTGGCCCACGTCGCCGTCGAGCAGGTGCAGGCGGCGATGGAGGTGTGGCGCCAGCGGATCCGCGCGCACGCCGACCGCGCCGCCTACGTGCACGTGCTCGTCAACGAGCGCCTGGAGGGCGGCGCGTCGCTGCCGCACACGCACGCGCAGGTCTACGCGCTGGACTTCGTCCCCGCGCAGGTCGCGCGCGAGCGCGAGCGCTTCACCGCGCACGCCGCGCGGACGATGGGCGGCAACCTGCTCCAGGACCTCGTGCAGGAGGAGGTCCGCCTGCGCGAGCGCCTGGTCGCCGTCGACGACGAGGCCGTGCTGCTGTCGCCCTACGCGGCGCGCCTGCCCTACCAGCTGCTGCTCGCGCCGCGGACGCCGAGGGCCCGCTTCGAGGACGACGGCCCGCTCGGCGCCGCGCTGCTGCACGACGCGCTGCTGCGGCTCGAGGCGGTCCTCGGCGTCCTGCCGCCGCTGAACCTGTGGGTCCGCACGGCGCCCCGCGGCGCCGACCGGTTCTGCTGGCACATCGACGTCGTGCCGCGCCTCACCCACCTCGCCGTCCTCGGGCTCGGCACCGGGCTGCATCTGAACATCGTCGCCCCGGAGCGGGCGGCGGCGGAGCTGCGCGAGGCCCGCTAGGTGGGCCTCGTCGCCCTGGCGATCGTCGCCTCGGCCGGGGTCGGCGTCGCGGCCGACCTGCGCTTCCGCGAGCGCGCGGAGGCCGCGTCGCGCCGCGTCATGGACTTCATGGTGTGGGTGCTGATGCCGCCGATCATCTTCCTGATCGCGGCGCGCACCGACCTGGGCGGCGGCGTCGGCGCGGGCATCCTGCTCGGCTACCTCGAGCTGGCGACCGTCGGCCTGCTGGCCTACCTGCTCGGCACGCGGGTCCTGCGGCTCCCGCGACCGTCCGTGGGGACGCTGATCGTGGTCGTCATCCTCGCCAACACGGGGTACCTGGGCATCCCGCTCAACGCGGCGCTGCTGGGCCGCGACGCGATCGCGCCCGCCATCGCCTGGGACACCGCGGTGAGCAACGTGGTGCTCTACACCGCGGCCTTCGCCGTCGGCGCGTCCTTCGGCACCACCGCGGGCGAGACGCCGCGCGAGCGGGCGAAGGCCTTCCTGACCCGCAACCCCGTGCTGTTCGCGGTCGTCGCCGGCCTGCTCGCCCCCGACGCGCTGGCGCCCGACGCGCTCGTCGACGCGGCCGAGGTCGTCTCCTTCGCCCTGCTGCCGCTGGGCTTCTTCATCCTCGGCGTCAACCTCATGCACGAGCGCGACGACGGCAGCCTCACCTTCCCGCCGCCGCTGACCGCGCCCGTCGCCACGGCGCTGGCCCTGCGGCTCCTCGCCGCCCCCGCCCTGCTGGTCGCGTTCAGCGCGCTGCTGGTCGACGTGCCCGACGCCTACGTCGTGCAGGCCGCGATGGCCTCGGGCATCAACTCGCTGATCGTCTCGCACCTCTACGGCCTGGACCTACGGCTGGCCGCGTCCACGATCGCGTGGGGCACCGCGATCGTGGTCGTCGCCGCGCTCGCCGCCTCGCCTCTGGTGTGATGCGCGCGTGCGCGCGCTCGTCCAGCGGGTCAGCCGTGCCGCCGTCCGCGTCGGCGGCGCCACGATCTCGGAGATCGGCCCCGGCTTCCTCGTCCTCCTGGGCGTGGCCCACGACGACGACGAGGCCGTCGCCGACCGGCTCGCCGACAAGGTCCGGGCGCTGCGGGTCTTCGAGGACGCCGACGGCAGGATGAACGAGGCGCTCGGCGACCGCGAGGTGCTCGTCGTCAGCCAGTTCACGCTCTACGGCGACGCGCGCAAGGGCAACCGGCCCTCGTTCGTGGCGGCCGCGCGACCAGAGCACGCCGAGCCGCTGTACGAGCGCTTCCGGGCCCGCCTGGGCGCGCGGGGCGGCGCGTTCGGCGAGCACATGGACGTCGAGCTGGTCAACGACGGACCCGTGACGCTGCTCCTCGAGCTCGGCCCGTAGGGTTCGGCGCCATGCCGCCCGAGGATCGCGTCGTCCCCCGCTTCGCCGCCGAGCCGCCGCAGGAGCTGCTGCCCTACGGCCGCTGGGCCGAGCGGCTGCGCGAGGAGTTCCTCGCCGCCTGCCTGCGGCTGGAGGGCGACCTCGGCGATCCCGGCGACCTCGTCTTCCACCCCGACCGCACGTGGTCGGGGCGCACGTACGTCCCGGTGACCTGCCGCACCTCGACCGGCCTCGAGCTCTACGGCCTGGTCTCCTACGCGCCCGCCCTCGAGGAGGGCGAGGACCCGACGCACTTCGCGGCCACGGCCGACTGGACCGAGGAGACGGTCGACGAGAACCCGGACTGGACGATCGACCTCTGCGACGAGGTGATCGACACGTGGCGCGGCGAGCTGGGCAAGGAGGCGGCGATGACCGTCGTCTGGGGCACGCCGGTGGTGGACGGCGCGATGGTCGCGACGGCGGAGCTCGGCGGGCTGACCGTGGACCAGTGCGCGGTCACCGAGCGGCGCTTCACGCTCGTGGCGCCCGACGACTACCGCGGCGACACGCTCGAGATCGCCCTCTTCGACGGCCGCGGGCGCGAGCTCGCCCGCGAGTCGCTCTACGACGAGGACGACGAGGACGACGAGGGCGCGGACGGGACCGCCTAGCCTGCGGGGCCGATGGACCTCGAGACCGCGATCCGCACCCGCCGCACGCACAAGGCCTACGGCCGCGAGCCCGTCGACCGCGAGACGCTCGACGAGCTGCTGGAGCTCGCCCGCTGGGCCCCCAACCACCACCTCACCAACCCGTGGCGGTTCTACGTCGTCGGCCCGGCGGCGCTCGAGCGCCTCAAGGAGGCCGTCGGCCCCGAGGGCGCCTCGAAGCTCGACCGCGCGCCCACGCTCGTGGCCGTGACGGCGGTGCAGTGCGGGGACCACCCCGTGCAGGACGAGGAGGACCTCCTGGCGGCCGGGTGCGCTGCGTACGCCGTGCTCCTCGGCGCCCACGCGCGCGGGCTGGCCGGGTACTGGCGCACGCCGGCGGTGCTGCGCACGCCCGAGGGCCGCGCGGCGCTGCGCATCCCGGAGGGCGAGCGCTGCATCGGCCTGCTGCACCTCGGCCCCGCGCGCCAGGAGCAGCGGGTGCCCGAGCGGGCGCCCACCGCCGACGTCGTCACCTACCTGGACTGACGGCGACGACCGTGCCGCCCGAGCGCTCGACGAGCTCGGCGGGCGCGAGCGGGAAGACCGAGCGCGGGGTGCCGGCCGCGGCCCAGACCTCGTCGTAGGCCAGCAGGTCCTCGTCGACCAGCGTCTCCAGCGGCGCGGGGTGGCCGTAGGGCGGCACGCCGCCGATCGCGAACCCGGTGGTTTCGCGGACCAGCGCCGCGTCGGCCTTGCTGAGCCCGAGCGCGGCCTCGTCGACCTGGTTGGCGCCGCTGCAGAGGACGAGCACCGGACGGCCGTCGCGAACGAACACCAGCGACTTGACGATCTGGCCGACGGCGCAGCCGATCGCGGCGGCCGCGTCCTGCGCGGTCCGGGTGCCCTGCGGGAACTCCCGCGCGCCCGGGAAGCCGGTCACGCCGCCGCGGTGGGCACCCGCCGGGCGACCTCGTCGTCGGACAGCGGGTAGTGGCACGCCGCGAGGCCGCCGCCCCCGCCCTTCTTGTCGAGCTGCGGCTCCTCCACGTTGCAGTGCCCCTCGACGAACTTCGGGCAGCGCGTGTGGAAGCGGCACGCGTTGGGCGGGTTGGTCGGCGACGGCACGTCGCCGCCCAGGACCTGGCGCTGCTTCTGGCGGGCCAGGCGCGGGTCGGGCACGGGGACCGCCGAGAGCAGCGCGCCGGTGTACGGGTGCCGCGGATGCGAGTACAGCTCCTCGGAGCTGGCCAGCTCGACGACCTTGCCCAGGTACATGACCGCGATGCGGTCGCACATGTGCTTGACGACCGAGAGGTCGTGGGCGATGAAGACGATCGTCAGGCCGAGGTCGCGCTGGAGCTCGCGCAGCAGGTTGAGCACCTGCGCCTGGATCGACACGTCCAGCGCGGAGACCGGCTCGTCGGCGACGATCAGCTTCGGCTTGAGCGCGATCGCGCGGGCGACGCCGATGCGCTGGCGCTGGCCGCCGGAGAACTCGTGCGGGAGCCGGTTGTAGTGCTCGGGGTTGAGCCCGACGCGCTCCATCAGCTCCTGGACCTGCTTCTTGCGCTGCGGCCCGTCGTCGCCGATGCCGTGGATCTTGAAGGGCTCGGCGATGATCGTGCCGACCGTCTTGCGCGGGTTCAGCGACGAGTACGGGTCCTGGAAGATCATCTGCATCTCCCGCCGCAGCGGCACCATCTCGCGCCGCGACAGGCCCGCGATCTCGCGGCCCTCCCACTTCATCGAGCCGCTGGTGGGCTCGATGAGCTTCGTCATGAGCCGCGCCGTGGTCGACTTGCCGCAGCCCGACTCGCCCACGAGGCCGAGGGTCTCGCCGCGCATGACGTCGAAGCTGACGCCGTCGACGGCCTGCACGGCGCCGACCTGCTTGGTGAAGATGATCCCCTTGCGGATGGGGAAGTGCTTGACGAGGTCGCGGACCTCGACCAGTGCCTCGCTCACGAGCCGCTGACCTCCTCGTTGGCGGGCGCCGCGGCCTGGGCGCCGGCGTCGGGCCCGGCCGAGCCCGACAGCGTGTCCGGGATGTCGACCTCCTCGCGCGCCTCGTCGGGCGTCTCGCCGGACTGCAGCGCGCTCCACAGCGCGCGGCGCGTCTCGGACGGCAGCAGGCAGGCGACCTTGTGCGACGGGTCGGCGCCGCCGGTCGGCTCGAGGACGGGGTCGACCTTCTTGTGCGCCTCGCGCACGTACGGGCAGCGCGGGTGGAACGAGCACCCCGGGGGCTTGAGGATCAGGGACGGCGGCCGGCCGCTGATCGGGACGAGCTCCTCGTCGCGCGGCGTGTCCAGGCGCGGGATCGACTTGAGCAGCCCCCACGTGTACGGGTGCTGGGGCGACGCGAAGATCGTGTCGGCCTTCGCGTGCTCGACGATGCGCCCGGCGTACATCACCGCGATCTCGTCGGTGACCTCGGCCACGACGCCGAGGTCGTGGGTGATGATCACCACGGCGGTGTCGAGCTCACGCTGCAGGCGCTGGATGAGCTCGAGGATCTGCGCCTGGACGGTCACGTCCAGGGCGGTCGTCGGCTCGTCGGCGATGAGCAGCTTGGGGTCGTTGATCAGCGCCATCGCGATCATCACGCGCTGGCGCATGCCGCCGGAGAACTCGTGCGGGTAGCCGTCGACGCGGCGCCGCGGGTCGGGGATGCCGACGAGGCCGAGCATCTCGATGGCGCGGTCGCGCGCCTGCGCCTTGGAGACGTCCGTGTGGGCGCGGTGCGCCTCGACCAGCTGGTCGCCGATCTTGTAGAAGGGGTGCAGCGACGACAGCGGGTCCTGGAAGATCATCGCGATCTCCCCGCCGCGGATGGCGCGCATGTCCTCGTTGGACGCCTGGAGCAGGTCGCGGCCGCGGAACCGGATCTCGCCCGTGATCCGTGCGTTGGAGGACCGCGTCAGGCCCATCACGGTGAGGCTCGAGACGGACTTGCCCGAGCCCGACTCGCCGACGATGCCGAGCACCTGGCCGGCGCTGACGCCGTAGGAGATGCCGTCGACCGCCTGGACGACGCCGTCGTCGGTGTCGAAGTGGACGCGGAGGTCCTTGACCTCGAGAAGAGGTTCGGCCATGGGACGAGGCTAGTACCTGACGCGGGGATCGAGGAAGGCGTACACGATGTCGACCAGGAGGCTCATCAGCGCGACGGCCAGCGCCAGGAACAGCGTGGTCCCCTGCACGGTCGACAGGTCGTTGCGCTGGATGGCGTCATAGGCCAGGCGGCCGACGCCGTCGATGCTGAACACCGTCTCGGTGAGGATCGCGCCGCCCATGAGGATGCCGATGTCCAGGCCGAGCACGGTGATGACCGGCGTGATCGCCGAGCGCACGCCGTGGCGGAAGATGACCCGCCGCTCGCTGAGGCCCTTGGCCCGGGCCGTGCGGATGTAGTCCTCGGACAGCGTCTCCAGGAGGTTGGAGCGCAGGAGCCGGGCGTAGATCGCCGCGAAGGCGGTGGCCAGCACGCACCACGGCAGGAACATCGCCCAGCACTTCTCCAGGAAGCCCGACGCGTTCTGGTAGGCGCCGGCCCCCTTGAAGATCTTGAACTGGCCGATGTCGTCGGAGAACAGGTACAGCGACACGAGGCCGAGCCAGTAGACCGGCGCCGAGATCGCCACCAGGGCGCCGCCCATCAGCAGGCGGTCCCAGATCGAGCCGCGTGCCACGGCGGACACGATGCCGATGCCCACGCCGACCACGAACCAGATGATCGCGGCGCCGAACACGAGGAACATCGTGTTGGGCAGGCGGTCGAAGATCAGCTCCTTGACCGGCGCGTTGTTGACGAAGCTGTTGCCGAAGTCGAAGTGGAAGACGAGATTCGAGATGTAGTCCTTGAACTGGACGTACCACGGATCATCGAGGCCGAGCTGCTGGCGGATCTGCTCGATGAGGTCCTGCGACGGGTCGCGACCGGCGCGCAGCGCAGCCGGGTCGGCCGTGGGCAGGACGTAGAAGATGAAGAAGGTGACCGCCGAGATGACCAGCAGCAGGACGACGGTCCAGAGCAGCCGGCGGACGATGTAGGCACCCATGGGTCAGGTTGGGGTGGTGGGTGGGCCGGCGCGCCGCCACCCCGGGCGGACCCGGAGCGGCGGCGGCCTGCGGTTGCTGGAGCTTCCCTCGGTCCTACTTGATCGAGGTGAAGTTCAGGTCCCAGGCCGTGTAGTACGACGCCGCGACGCCGTTCACGTTCTTGGACCGGATCAGCGTGGTCTTGTCCCAGATGAAGGGAACGGCGGCCGCGTCCTCGACGATCATCTTGTCGATGTCGGCCCACGCCTGGAGGCGCTCCTCGCCCTCGAGCAGCGCGGCCTTGTTCATGGCCTCGTCCACCTTCGGGTCCTTGAGCTCCGAGTAGTTGATGTTGCCCGTCTCGGTGATGAGCGAGCCCTTGAACACCGGCTCGAGCATGGACTGCGGGTCGGCGAAGTCCTTGAACCAGCCGGCGCCGCCGCACATGCCCACGTTCTTCGCGGGCACCTGGCACCACTCGGTGTACACGGCGTCCTGCGGCACGATGCGGAGGCGGACCTTGAAGCCCAGCTTCTCGAGCTGGTTCTTCGCGACCTCGGCCTGCGCCTTGCCCGGGTCGGCGTTGGCGCCGACGACGAGGATCTCCTCGTTGCCCTCGTACTTACCGGACTTCATGCCGGCGGCCTTGAAGTACTTGGCCGCGACCTCGGGGTCGCCCTTCTCGTTGGCCTTGGACAGGTAGTCCACGCCGAAGCCGTCGAAGCCACCGGCCTGCTCGAAGCCGGGGAACTCCGGCGGCAGGAAGTGCGTGGCGAGGTCACCGACGTACTTGCCGCCACGCGCCTTGCGGGCCGCGTCGCGGTCGAAGCCGGCGAGGACCGCCTTGCGGATGTTGATGTCGTCGAACGGCTTGACCGTCGTGTTCAGCGGGAAGTAGCGGTAGCCGCCGGACGGGACCGAGACGTACTGGTCCTTGATCTTCGTGATGACGTCACGAAGGATGTTCGCCGGCGGGTTGGTGTCCAGGACGAGGTTCTGCCCGTCGAGCACCTGGCGGCCGGCCACGTTGGCGTCGGTCGCGTTGGTGCGCAGGAAGATCTCGTCGAGGTACGCCGGGCGATAGTCGCCCGTCGCCTTGCCGTCCCAGTTCGGGTTGCGGACCAGCGAGATGCTCTTGCCCGGCTTGTAGCCGGTGGTCTTGCCCGAGCTGTCGTTCGCGACCATGTACGGGCCGGACGACACGACGTGCGTGTTGTACGTCGACGGGTTCTTGGCGTCGAACTCCTTGGCGTACTCCTCCGGCACCGGGGCGGTGATGGGCATCACCAGGGCCGCGGCGAACGAGACGCCGACCGGGTCCTTGAGCTTGAAGACGATCGTCTGGTCGTCCGGCGTCTCGATGCCCGAGATCGGCTTGACGCCCTTGGTCGCCTTGGTGGGCGCGCCGACGATCGGCTGGAAGTAGCCCGGGTACTGGCCGCCGACGTTGATCGAGAAGAAGCGCTCGACCGCGTACTTGACGTCCTTGGAGGTGACCTCGCGGTTGACCGGCGGGCCGAACTTCACGCCCTTGCGGATCTTGACCGTGACGCTCTTCTTGTCCGACGAGATCTCCGGATCGGCCTCGGCCAGGTCGGGCACCGGGTTGGTGCCGTCCTCGGGCTTGAAGCTGTAGAGCGTGCGGTTGGTGGCGTAGATGACCTGGAAGCCGGCCGTGTAGTACGAGTGGCCGGGATCGAGGTAGTCGACGTCCGAGGCGCCGAGCTGCGTGAGCTTGCCGCCCTTCTTGCCCTGCTGTTCAGCAGCCGACTGCTTCTCGCTGGACTTCGACGAGTCCGACGACGACGACGAGCCGCCGCTGTCGTCGTCGCCGCACGCGGCGAAGACGAGCGCGAGCACGGCGAGCATGCTGAGCAGGAGGAATCGGAGGGGACTCCGAGTCATGTGTGGTCCTTTCTGGTCTTGCAACGACCGAGCGGATGCGGGGGTACTGCGAGTGCGGTGCACGTCTACCTCGACGTGCGCGGGTTGAGGGCGTCCTGCAGGCCGTCGCCGACGATGTTGAAGGCGAGGACCGTGATCAGCAGGGCGAGCCCCGGGAAGGTCATGAACCACCAGGCATCCTCGAAGATGCTGGTGGCGTCCGAGATCATCGCGCCCCAGCTCGGCTTGCTGGGGTCCACGCCGACGCCCAGGAACGACAGGGCGGCCTCGTAGAGGATGTTCTGCGGGATGAGGACCGTCGAGTAGACGACGATCGGCGCGACGAGGTTCGGGAGGATCTCCCGGAAGATGATGCGGCGGTCGGGCGCGCCGAGGGAGCGCGACGCCTCGACGAACTCGCGCTCGCGCAGGGACAGGACCTGGCCGCGCATGATGCGCGCGATGTAGGGCCACGTCGTCAGCGTGATGACGAAGATCACGACGTTCAGGCCCGGCTGGATGACGCCGCCGAGGCAGCCGTCGGCGCACGCGACGCCCAGGCCCACGGCCAGGACCAGGACCGGGAACGCCAGGAACAGGTCCATGACGCGGCTCAGCGCCGTGTCGGCCCAGCCGCGGTAGTAGCCGGCGATCATGCCGACCACCGTGCCGATGGTGACGCTCAGGAACGTCGCGATGAAGGCGACCTCGAGCGAGCCGCGCGCGCCGTAGATGACGCGCGAGGCGACGTCGCGGCCGCGCTCGTCCACCCCGAACCAGTGCGCCGAGGTCGGGCCCGTCGGCTCGCCGAAGTCGCCCAGCAGGTCGTCGTTCTGGATGTTGGGGTCGGGCAGCCCGAAGAGCTTGACGATGAGCGGCGCGAAGATCGCCATCGCCACCATCGCGAGGACGATGCCGAGGGCGACGAGCGCCACCTTGTCCCGCTTCAGCCTGCGCCAGAACAGCTCCCGCGGCGAGCGCGCGGCGATCTCGCCGGGAACCTCGGCGCCCGGTGCCTGCTCGCTCTCGAGGAGCGTCTCTGAGGCGCCGGTGCTCATGCCCGGACCTCCGCTCGCGTGGTCACGTCCAGCTGGATGGGTCCCTCTCCCAGAAGCAAAGGTTTCGCCACCGCCTGCCAGGCACCTTCCAGCATGCCTCCGGCGGCGAACCGCGCGCAATGTACTCCTCTCGCGCGGAATGTGTCAGGTGACTTGACCATGCTCAACCTGAGCTTCATCGAAACATCGCGCGCGACGGCGGCTACGCTTCGCCCAGGTCCGGGCTTCCGGACCCCGGCCCCGATAGCTCAGCTGGATAGAGCGTCCCCCTCCTAAGGGGAAGGCCGCTGGTTCGAATCCAGCTCGGGGCGCCTCTCCGCCGGCGATGGGTCAGATCGCCGGACCACCCGCGCTACCCGTGATCGGGACGGTCCGGGTACACGTCGTCGATCGTCGTGCAGGGCCGGTAGGGCGCGCTGGTGGCGGCCTCCAGGGCCTCCCGGGCGCCGGCGAGGCGGTCGAGCACCGACAGCACGCCGACGACCTCGTGGCCCTCCTCCTGCAGCGCCGCGATCGCCTGCAGGGCCGAGCCGCCGGTGGTCGCGACGTCCTCGACGACCAGGCAGCGGTCGCCCGGCTCGAGGAACGGGCCCTCGATGCGCCGCTGCAGGCCGTGCTGCTTGGACTCCTTGCGGACGAAGAACGCCTTGCCGTCGAAGCCGCCGGCCAGCGCCGCGCACGCGACGGGGTCGGCACCCATCGTCAGGCCGCCGACGGCGGTGGCGCCGAGCTCGCGCGCCGTGGCGGCCACGAGCTCGCCCAGCGCGCCGAAGCCGGGCTGGCGCAGGATGGCGCGCTTGGCGTCGACGTAGTACGGCGCCGTGCGGCCGCTGGTCAGCACGACGTCCCCGATCACGAGCGCGTGACTACGCAACTCGTCCACCAGCACTGTCTTGGCGTCCATGTGCGGCCGAAGTCTAAGGACGTGCTGGAGCGTGCCCTGCGATCCGCCGCCGTCGTGTGCAGCCTGCTCGTCGTCCTCGGGTGGGCGCTCTTCGCGATCGCCGAGACGCGCCAGGCGTCCGAGATGACCGCGCGCGAGACCGCGGGCCTGCAGGCCAGCCGCCGGGTCACCCCGTCGCCCGACCAGGAGCGCGACCGCGAGCGCGCCCACGGCAAGGTCCGCGAGGCCGTCGACGACGCCAACGACGTCCTCCTGGCACCCTTCGCCTTCGTGACCGACGGCAGCGACAGCGAATGGGCGAGACGCACGGCTCCGGCGCTGATCGCGCTGCTCCTCTACGGGTTCGGCCTGGGCTACGTGGCCCGGCTGACCCGGACCGGGTCCTGAGCGGCCCCGATCCCGTCGGGCCGTCGCGCTTCGGCGTCCCCGGCCACGACTTCGCCCTCGGCGTCGAGGAGGAGCTGATCGCCGTGGACCGCGCGACGCTCGCGCTGTCCCACACGGGCATCGACGCGGTCCGCGAGGTCCAGGTGCCCGAGGCCGAGGGCACGATCAAGCCCGACACGTACGCCGCGCTGGTGGAGCTCGCCAGCCCCGTCTCCCGCCACGCCGAGGAGGCCACCGCGCACGTCGCGCGCATGCGCGCGCACGTCCGCGCGCCCGGGACCACCCTGCTGGGCGCCGGCATCCACCCCGACGGCGCGTTCGGCGACGTGGTCCACGTCGACGAGGCCCGTTACCACGAGATCCACCGCCAGCTGCGCGGGCTGCTGCGCCGCACGCCGACCTGCGCGCTGCACGTCCACGTCGGCATGCCCGACGCCGAGACGGCGGTCCGGGCGTTCAACGCGCTGCGCGAGCACCTGCCGCTGCTGCAGGCGCTGGCCGCCAACTCCCCGTTCTGGCACGGGCGGGACTCGGGCCTGGCGACGGCGCGGGCGCAGCTGTTCCGCGGCTACCCGCGCGCCGACATCGCCCGCGCGTACGACTCCTTCGAGGACTGGGCCGAGGAGGTCCGCTGGGTCGTGGCCGCCGGCGACGCGCCCGACTACACGTTCCTGTGGGCCGACCTGCGGCTGCACCCGCGGCTGGGGACCGTCGAGGTGCGGGCGATGGACGCGCAGTCCTCGCCGCGCACGGTGGCGGGGCTGGCCGCGCTCGTCCAGGGCCTGGCGCGCGCCGGAGCCGAGCACGGCGGCGCCGGCACCCCGCGCGTGGCGCTGGTGGAGTCGAGCTTCCGCGCGGCCCGCGACGGCATGGCCGCGACGATCCTGCACGACGGCGCGCTGCGGCCGGTCGCCGAGGTCGGCGCCGCCGCGCTCGCGCTGGCGCGCCCGTACGCGCGCGAGCTCGGCTCCGACGGCCCGCTCGAGGAGGTCGATCGCCTCCTGCGCGAGGGCGGGGGCGCCGACCGCCAGCGGGCCGCGCACGCCCGCGGCGGCATGCGCGCGCTGCTGGAGCTCCTGGTCGCCGAGACCGCCGAGCGCTACGGGTAGACGTCCACCCGGTCGCCCATCTGCACCCAGTTGTAGATGCTGACCGCGTCCGGCACCGGGACGCGCAGGCAGCCGTGGCTGGCGTTGAAGACCGGCACCGAGGCGTAGCCGTGGATGGCGTAGCCGCGGATGAAGTAGCTCGAGAAGACCATGCCCTTGGCGTTGGTCCCCGGCGTCTTCATGTACACGCGGAACGAGCCCAGGATCGTCGGCGTGCCCGGCGCGCCCGAGCTGATGTGGTAGATCCGCTCGACCTTCGCGCCGCGGGCGAACACCAGCACCTGGCGCGAGAGGTCGGCCTCGACGTGCTTGCCGTGGCCGGGGTAGCGGACCTTGAACGCGCCCTGGCCGCGCGCCAGGCGGCGGAAGACCTCCTCGGAGGCCTCGATCGTCCGGGCCATCCCGGTGACCTTGCGGAACGCGAGCACGGCGCGCGCGGTGCGGCCGTCGAACACGCCGCGGCGGCCCACGACGTAGCCGAGCCTCGCCAGGCGCTGCTGCAGGAGGCGCACCGCCAGGCCGGTCGTGCCCGGCCGCGCGCGCAGCGGCAGCACGTCGAGCCCGCGGCCGCGGGCCACCATCGTCGCCTGCTGCGCGGTGGCGCGGTGGCTGGCGCGCACCGTCAGGTGGCCGGGGAGGCGGAACTCGAAATCGTGGACGAGCGTGCCGCGCGCGCCGCCCTTGACCGGCGCCACCGTCACGCGCCTGGCGGCGACCTTGCGCTCGCCGCGGTAGACGCGCACCGTCACCCGCTGGCCGGCGACGTAGGGCTTGACCGTGCCGCGCACGCGGAATCGGGTGCCGGCGAGCACGGCGGCGGCCTTGCCGTTGACGCGCTCGAGCTTGATCGAGAGCGCGCCCGCCGCGGGAGCGGGCGCGGGAGCAGGAGCGGGGGACGGCGCCGGGGCGGGTGCGGGCGTGGTGCCCGGAGGCGGCGGCGGGACCGGGGCCTGGGCGGCGGCCGGGGCGGCGGCGACGAGCGCGGCCACGCACGTGGTCAGCAGGGAGACGGGGCGATGCACGCGCGAAGCGTAGATTCAGGCGGCGACGGCCGCCACGCCGCCATCCGGCACACGTCGCCGCACGAACGCCAGGATCGCCGCGATGAGCGACAGCGCGACCGCCATGAGGACCGGCACCTGCCAGTCCCAGCCCTGGCTGCTGCCGAAGGCGATCGAGTTGTTGATGCAGTGCAGGACGATGCACGGGTACAGCGAGCCGGTCCGCACGTAGAGCAGGCACAGCGCGAGGCCGAGCACCGCCAGCGGGAGCAGGAACGCCGCTGCCGACGAGCCCCCGTGGATCAGCCCGAACACCGCGCCGGTGATGATCGCGGCGGGCCACAGGCCGGCCGAGTTGCGCAGCGCGGTGAAGAAGAACCCGCGGAAGAACAGCTCCTCGGCCAGCGGCGCGAGCACCGTCACCAGCAGTGCGACGCTGACCAGCGCGACCGTGCTCTCGTCGACGCCGAGCTCCTTGGGCAGGTCGTCCTCGGTGCCCGTCTGCCCGATCGCCGTCAGCCAGACCGCGGTGAACACGACGAAGGCGACGGGCCGCGGGCGGGCGACGGTCGCGGCGAAGAGGACCGGCACCGCGACCAGGCAGATGTCCTGCAGCACGGTCGCGACGATGCTCGCGGCCGGCGGCGGGTCCTGGAAGTCGCCCGCGAGCGCGAAGACGATCACGCCCAGCACGGTGGCGGCGGCGAACGCCGCGATCAGCCCGGTGAGCGCCATCCACCAGGCCCAGCCGGAGCCCGGCGGGCGCTGCGGCTCGACGCCGTCGGGGACCTCCGGGAGGTCGGGCGGCGGCGCCGTGGTCGGGGGCGGCAGGCTCGTCATGCGGGGCCTGGACGGTACAAGCCGGGGGCCAGGAGCCCGCGCAGGTCGGCCACCGCCTCCACGCCCGCGGGCGCGGGGGCGCCGTCGCGGGCGACGAGCACCGCCCGCACGCCGGCCGCGCGCGCCCCCTCCACGTCGGCCTCGACGCTGTCGCCCGCGTGGACGGCCTCGCCGGGCCGCGCGCCGGCCCGCGCCAGCGCCCGGGCGAAGATGGCGCGATCGGGCTTGGCCGCGCCCTCCTCGGCCGACGTGAGGACGTGGTCGACCAGCGGCGCGAGCCCGGTCGCGGCGAGCACGCCGTGCAGCGAGACGTCCCAGTTGCTGACGACGACCAGCGCCGCGCCGCGCTCGCGCAGCGCCGCGAGGACCTCCGGCACCTCGGGGTACGGGCGGAACCGCAGGCTCGCCAGGAGCGCCGCCTTGAGGTCGGGGAGCTCCCGCGCCCGCGGCGGCAGGCCGGCGGCGAGCACCGCCGTGCAGCGGTCGCGCAGGTCGTCGAGCGCGGCGAGGTCGACGGCCTCGTCGTGGTGGGCGCGGTAGTAGGCCATCTCGGCCAGCAGCGCGCCGCGCGCGTCGTCCTCGGTGACCTCGACGCCGCGTCGCGCGAGCTCCTCGCGCAGCAGCGGCCACGGCGGCTCGAGCTCCAGCAGCGTCCCGAGCGCGTCGAGCAGGACCGCCCTCACGCCACCCAGTGCCACGTCGAGAACAGCGCGCTGAACGCCGCCAGGCCGGCCGCGAAGACGCCGAGCACGGCGTGCGCGCGCCACCGCGGCCCGCGCGCCATCCACCAACCCAGCCACAGGAAGAGCGGGTACAGGACCGCGAGGAACCGCGGCAGCGACATCAGCGGCTGGGGGCCGACGGGCGTCGACAGCGGCAGCAGCAGCGCCGCCGTCGCGTACGCGCCGTGCGCCGGCGCGAGCCGCCGCCACGCGCCCACGAGCATGGCGATGCCGCCGGCGAGGAAGGCGTACAGCATGAGATTGTGGCGGGCGACCTCCATCGGGTCGCCCCCGGCGCGCGTGAAGTACACCGGGTCGGGCGAGCCGTGCAGCAGCTGGCGCGCGCCGTCCCACGCGGCGACGGTCGCGTCGCGCACGCCGCCCAGCGGCCCGGTGAACGTGCGGTGCCAGACGTCCTGGGCCTGGAACGGCGCGTCGGCCGGCAGGCCGTCGAGCGCGAGGAAGCCGCAGTAGGCGGCCAGGCCCAGCGGGACTGCGGCCATCCAGGCGAGGTCGGCCGGCCGCCGCCGCGGCGCGGCGACCCACAGCAGCGCCAGCGGCACGACCAGCAGCACGCCGGCGCTGCGCGTGCCCGCCGCCAGCGCGCCGAGCGCGCCCGCCCACGCCCAGTGGTCCGTGCGCGCCGCGAGCACCGCGCCCACCGACAGCGCCAGGAACAGCGACTCCGAGTAGGCCGCCGAGAACCACAGCGAGCCCGGGAACAGCGCGAGGGCGAGCACCGCCCACCGGGCGGCCTCGGCGCCGACCTCGATCGCCGCCAGCCGGTGCAGCGCGGCGAGCCCGGCGGCGAAGAGCGCGAACGACAGCGCGACGGCCGCCAGCAGCGGCGAGCCGACGACCGCGCCGAGCGCGTGCACGAGCAGCGGGTACAGCGGGAAGAAGGCCGTGCGCGGCCCGTCGTCGTAGCCGTCGCCGGCGATCGTCAGGTACCACGTCGCGTCCCAGCGGGCGGCCGGCGCGACGAGCAGGTCGCCCACCGCGCCGAACGGCCGCGTGAGGCCGGTGGGGTCGAACGGGACCTTGCGGTCGTGCACGCCCCAGACGGCGATCGCGGCCAGGCCGGCGGCCCACACGACCAGCCGCGACACCCACAGCGCGCGCCAGGCGGCGGCGAGGTCGGGGCGCCACGCGGCGAGCAGCGCGCCGCCGCGCGACCGCAGGACCGGGGCCGCCCCCGCTCGGGTAGCGTCACGCGCCATCGTGGGCATGGTCGCAAGCTCGTTCGTGTCGGACCACAAGGAGCTGCTCACCGCGATCGCGGTCATCGTGCTCGCGGTCGCCGGCGTCGCCCTGCTCGACCGCTTCCTCGTCCGGCGCGCGGCGCGGCTGGCCACGGCCGTCAGCGGCGGCGACCTCTCGCGCGAGGCCGCGACGCGGCTGCGCTTCCTGCACCGCATCGCCGAGGCGGCGATCATCCTCATCGCCGTCGCGATCGCGCTCTCGCAGTTCGACGCGCTGGACCGCGTCGGCCGCACGATCCTCGCCTCGACCGCGATCACCGCCGCCGTGGTCGGCTTCGCGGCGCGCCAGACGCTGGCCAACGTGATCGCGGGGATCCTGCTCGCGGTCACGCAGCCGCTGCGCATCGGCGACCTCGTCACCGTCGAGGGCGAGACCGGCACCGTCGAGGACGTCGGGTTGACCTACACGTGGCTGCGCACCGGCGCCGACGCGCGCATCATCGTGCCCAACGAGCGGCTCGCCGCGGGCATCCTGCGCAACGACTCGATCCGCTCGCCGGTCGTCGCGACCGAGGTGTCCGTGTGGCTGGCGCCGGAGGCCGACGAGACGCGCGCGCTGGGCGCCATCGAGCAGCTCGGCGTCCGCGCCCGCGTCGCCGAGATCACGCACGAGGGGGTGCGCGTGCTCGTCATGGGCGACCCCGGCGCGCCGTCCGAGCGGCTGGCCCGCGAGGGCGACCTGCGCGCCGGCGTGCTGCGCGCGCTGCGCGAGGCCGGCGTGCGGTAGCCGACCGACCGGGGGGAGGAGGCGCCCCACCGGGGTAGAATGGTGCCCTCGCGCGCGTCACGAGAACGGGAAGCCTCACGGCGCGCGCCCCAGGAACCCATGTCCCGCCGCGAACGACAGCGACGCCGGCGCCGGAACAAGGGCGGGCCCGCGCGGCCGCTCTTCCTCGGCCTCGGGATCATCACCACCTTCATCGCCCTGGGCGTGCTCGGCGTCGTCGGCTGGATCGTCTCGGTGGCCACCTCGGCGCCCGACCTCGACACGCTCAAGCCGCAGGACCAGGGCGCCGTGTCGGTCGTGTACGCGGGCGACGGCAAGACGAAGCTCGGCTACATCGAGTCCGACGTCCTGCGCACGCCGGTGCCCTCCGAGCAGATCCCCGACCTCATGCGCGAGGCGACCGTGGCGATCGAGGACCGGCGCTTCTTCGACCACAAGGGCGTCGACTTCGAGGGCGTCGTCCGCGCCGCGGTCAAGAACCTCGAGTCCAAGGACGACGTGCAGGGCGGCTCGACGCTGACGATGCAGCTGATCCGCAACCTGTACACCAAGGACCGCGCGCGCGACGGCGTCGAGGGCTACAAGCGCAAGATCCGCGAGGCCAAGCTCGCCGAGGAGCTCGAGGACCGCCACCCGGGCCGCAAGGGCAAGCTCTGGGTCCTCAACAAGTACATCAACAACGTGCCCTACGGCACCGTGGGCGGCCAGACCGCCGTCGGCGCCCAGGCCGCGGCGCGCGTGTTCTTCGACAAGCCGGCGAGCGAGCTCAAGCTCCACGAGGCCGCGCTGCTGGCGGGCCTGCCGCAGGCGCCGTCCCG
>JACRMD010000303.1 GCA_016215085.1 Solirubrobacterales bacterium
CGCCTGCCTCGACGGGCTGGGCGACGCCGACGCCGCCATCGCCGCCGCCCCCGTGGCCGACACGATCAAGGAGGCGCGCGACCACACGGTCGCGCGCACGCTGGACCGCTCCGTGCTGTGGGCCGTCCAGACGCCGCAGGTCTTCCGCCGCGCCGCGCTCGAGGCGGCCCTCGACCAGCCCGACGACGTCCTCGCCGCCGCGACCGACGACGCCTCGCTGATCGAGGCCCGCGGCGGCACCGTGCGGATCGTCCCGGCGCCGCGGACCAATCTCAAGGTCACGACGCCCGAGGACCTCCGGTTGGCAGAGTTGCTGCTCGGATGCTGACCGACTACCACGTGCACCTGCGGCCCGACGGCGGGCCCTCGGCCTTCGCGGACTTCATGACCCCCGGCAACGCCGAGCGCTACCGCGAGGCGGCGACCGAGCGCGGCATCCAGGAGCTGGGCGTCGCCGAGCACGTGTACCGCTTCACCGCGGCGCTCGACGTCTGGCAGCACCCGCTGTGGCAGCAGTACGCCGTCGACGACCTCGACGCCTACGTCGCCTTCGTGCGGGAGGAGACCGACCTCAAGCTCGGGATCGAGGCGGACTTCATCCCCGGCCGCGAGGACCGCATGCGGTCGCTGCTCGAGCAGCACGAGTGGGACTACGTCGTGGGCTCGATTCACTTCCTCGCCGAGGGCGCGCTGGACTACGACAAGTACGACGTCTGGAACAGCGGCCGGTCGCCCGACCACGTGTGGCGCACGTACTTCACGTGGCTGGGCGAGCTGGCGGCCACCGGGATGTACGACATCCTGGCCCACCCCGACCTCGTCAAGCACTGGGGCCGCGAGCGCCCCTGGCCCGACAAGGACCTGCGCTACTACTACGACCTCGCCATGGAGCAGATCGCCGACTCGGGCATCGCCATCGAGGTCTCCACCGCCGGGCTGCGCAAGCCCGTCGGCGAGCTGTACCCCGACCGCGCCTTCCTCGAGATGGTCGTCGACGCCGGCAACCCCATCGCCCTGAGCAGCGATGCGCACACGCCCGAGGACCTGGGCTACGCGTACGACCAGGCGCTCGAGCTGCTCGAGGCGGTGGGCGTCACCGAGCTCGCCGTCTTCGAGGGCCGGCAGGTGCGGCTGGAGCCGATCGGTTGAGCGTCCGCACGGGCATCGGCTGGGACTCGCACCGGCTGGTCGAGGGCCGCAGGCTGGTCCTCGGCGGCGTCGAGCTGGAGTACGAGCGCGGCCTGCAGGGCCACAGTGACGCCGACGTGCTGACCCACGCGGTCATCGACGCGCTGCTCGGCGCGGCCGGCCTGGACGACATCGGGCAGCACTTCCCCGACACCGACGAGCGCTTCAAGGACGCCGACTCGATGGAGCTGCTGCGGCTCGTCGTGGCGTTCCTGGCCACCGAGGGCTTCACGATCGAGCACGTCGACACGACGGTCGTCATGGAGCGCCCGAAGCTCTCGCCGCAGCGCGACGCGATCCGGGCGTCGCTGGCGGCGGGGCTCGACGTCGAGGCCGGGCGGGTCAACGTGAAGGCCTCGACCGGCGAGGGCCTCGGCTTCGTTGGGCGCGGCGAGGGCGTCGCGGCGCTGGCCGTCGCGACGCTGACGGCGCCGTAGGGACGGCCGGTGCACGGGGAGCTCGTCGTCCTGGGGGTGCTCCTGGCGGCGGGCGCGTTCCTCGTCGTCGCGGCGCGCAGCGTCGTGCCGTACCCGATCCTCATGGTCGCGGGCGGCAGCGCGCTGGCGTTCCTGCCGGGCGCGTCGGAGTTCGAGCTCGAGCCCGAGGTCGTGCTGCTGGCGTTCCTGCCGCCGCTGCTGTACTCGGCGGCGTTCTTCTCCTCGCTGCAGGACCTCCGCGCCAACGTGCGGGCCATCGGCCTGCTCGCGGTCGGCATGGTCACCGTGACGATGTGCTCGGTGGCGGTCGTGGCCCACGCCGTCATCCCGGACATGTCGTGGGAGGCGGCGTTCGTGCTCGGCGCGGTGGTGTCGCCGACCGACCCGGTCGCGGCGGTGGAGATCGCCACGCGCGTGCGGGCGCCGCGCCGGCTGATCACGATCGTGGAGGGCGAGTCGCTCATCAACGACTCCACCGGCCTCATCGCCTACAAGTTCGCCGTGGCCGCGGCGGCGTCCGGGGCGTTCTCGCTCTCGGAGGCCCTCGGCGAGTTCGTCCTCAGCGCGGTGGCCGGCGTCGGGATCGGGCTCGCCGTCGGCTACGGGATCCGGCTGCTGCGCCGCTCGCTGGACGACGCCCCAACCGAGATCGCGATCTCGCTCATCACGCCGTACCTCGCGTACCTGCCGGCCGAGGTGCTCGGCGTCTCGGCGGTGCTGGCGGCGGTCGTGTCCGGCTTGTACCTCGGGTGGTACTCGCCCGAGCTCGTCACGCCGTCGACGCGGATCCAGGCCTACGCGTTCTGGGAGGTCTTCGTCTTCGCGCTCAACGCCACGCTGTTCGTCCTCATCGGGATCCAGCTGCACGTGGCGCTCGAGGCGCTCCAGGACCGCTCGGCCGCCGACCTCGCGATCTACGGCGCCGCGATCACCGCGGCGGTGATGCTCACGCGGCTGCTCTTCGTCTTCCCGCTGGACTGGATCGGGCAGCGGATCCCGACGCGCGGGGAGCCCGACCGCGACCACGACCCGCGGCTCGTCGGGCTGATCGGGTGGACCGGCATGCGCGGGGCGGTCTCGCTGGCCGCCGCGCTCGCGATCCCGCTCGAGACCGACGCCGGCGCGCCGTTCCCGGACCGCGACCTCATCATCTTCCTGGCGTGGACGGTGATCGCGGTGACGATCATCCTGCCGGGCCTGACGCTGCCGAAGCTGATCGAGGTCGCCGGCGTCTACGACGACGAGGAGACGGTCGCCGAGCAGGAGGCGCGCGCCCGGATCGCGGCGGCCGACGCGGCGCTGGCCCGCCTCGACGAGCTCGGCGGCGAGGACTGGGTGCGCGACGAGACCCACGCGCGCATGCGCGGCGCCTACGACTTCCGCAAGCGCCGTTTCGAGGCGCGCCTGGACGACGGCGACGACGGCCAGATCGAGCAGGGCTCGCAGGCCTACCAGCGGCTGCGCCGCGAGGTGCTGCAGGCCGAGCGCGCGGAGATCGTCCGCCAGCGCAACCGCGGCCTGATCACCGACGAGATCATGCGGCGGATCGAGCGCGACCTGGATCTGGAGGACGCGCGCCTGGAGATCTAGCGCGCGTGCCCGGCCCAGAGCGTGTCGGGCATCGGCGGCGCCGGCTCGGGCTCCGGGGCGGGCGGCGGCCGCACGGCGGGCGCGGGGCGGGCGGGCGCCGGGCGCTGCGTCAGGCGGGCGAACAGCAGCACGCCGACCGCGGCGATGGACAGCGCGAGCGGGACCTGCATCCAGAGGCTGCCGGCGTCGGTGCCCGCCCCGAGCACGTGGATCGTGCCGAGCGCCCACGCGACCGGCGTGGCGCGGTGCACGAGGCGCCAGCGGCGGGTGCCGCCGAGGTGGCGGCGCGCGTAGTAGCTGAGGCCGAGCGCGGCCGCGCC
>JACRMD010000308.1 GCA_016215085.1 Solirubrobacterales bacterium
GCGCCGGACGCCGACCGGGTGCGGCGCGTGCTCGAGCGCCGCGGCGCCGAGGCGCCCGACGACCACGTGGCCGACGTGCAGCGGCTCGTCGTGGCCGTCGCGCAGGGCCCGGTGCTCGGCCGCCTGGCCGGGGCGCGCGAGGTCCGCCGCGAGCAGCCGTTCGCGTTCCCGCTCGGCGACGCGGCCGACACGCTGGTCAACGGCGTCGTCGACGTCGTCGGCACGGAGGCCGACGGCACGGTGCTCGTCGTGGACTACAAGACCGACGACGTGGAGGACGCCGACCTCGAGGAGCTGGTGGCGCGCTCCTACGCCGCCCAGCGGCGGATCTACGCGCTCGCCGCGCTGCACACCGGCGCGCCGCGCGCCGAGGTCGTCCACCTCTTCCTCGGCCGCCCCGACGAGCCCGTCGTCGCGCGCTACGAGGCCGCCGACCGCGACCGCCAGGGCGCCGAGCTGCGCGAGGCGGCGGCCGACCTCGTCGCCGGCCGCTTCCCGGTCGCCGCGGTCCCGCACCGCGGGCTCTGCCTCACCTGTCCGGGCCGGCGCGCGCTCTGCACGCACCCCGAGGAGCTCACGCTGCGCCCCGCGCCCGCCGCGGTGGGCGTGCACGAAGGCGGCTAGCCGGAGACGTCGCGCAGCGGCGCCGGGTCGCGCGCGGCACGCGGCTGCGACGCCGGCGGGCGGGGCTCGGGCCCCGGCGGCGGCGTGACCATCGGCGGCCCGCCGCGGCCGGCCGTCTCGGCCCGCTCGATCTCGGCGTTGAGCTCGGCGCCGAACAGGAACGCGCAGCTCGACAGCCACAGCCACAGCAGCAGCACGATCGCCGCGCCCGCCGCGCCGTAGGCGGCCCCGTAGGTCGAGAAGTTCTTGATGTAGACGGCGAAGGCGGCCGACGCCACGATCCAGATGACCACGCCGGCGATCGCGCCGGGCGAGATCCACCGCACGCGGCGCGGCGAGATGTCGGGCGCGAAGGCGTAGATCAGGGCGTAGGCCACGAGCGCGGCGACCAGCGCCACCGGCCAGCGCACGATGCTCCACACGACCGCCGCCGTGTCGCCCAGGCCGATCGAGCCGAGCATGTCCTCCGCGATGCCGCCGCCGAGGAACACCGCGACGATGACCACGAGCAGCAGCACGACGATCACGAGCGTCATGCCCAGGTCGGTGAGCTTGCGGCGCACGAAGCCGCGGTCCTCGTCGACCGCATAGACGCGGTTGAGCGCGCGGCCGGACGCGCCGAAGGCGCCCGACGCGCCGTTGAGGGCGAGGAGCACCGAGATCGCCAGCGCCACGGACACCGCCCCGCTCGAGGACTCGACGATGTTGCGCAGGGTGTTGTTGAGCACCTCCTGCGTCGCCTGGTCCGCGCCGGAGCGCGCGACGTAGTCCACCGCGTCGGTGACGGTCTTGGGGTCGCCGACCAGCGCGAAGAGCGAGACCGACGCGGCGAGCATCGGGAACAGCGACAGCATCGCGTAGTACGTCAGCGACGCCGCCACGTCGGTCATCTGGTGCGTGCGGAACTGCGAGAACGCGCGCGTCGCCGCGGAGCGCAGCGACGCGCGCGGAGCCTCGGTGCTACCAGCGGTCCCGGCCACCGAGCCTCAGGCCGTAGCCGCCCGTCCCGATGCCGCTGATGAGGACCAGCAGCGCGGCGACGATGCCGACCACGGCGGGCAGGCCGAGGGCCAGGCAGATCCAGTACACGAGGGCAGCCAGCAGGATGGCGATCAGGACGCCGATCATCGAAGCACTCCTTGCGAGTCAGAGAATGGGGTGATGGGACCGCCGGCGCCTCCCGCAGCGTCCGGCGGTTCGTTGGCGTAGGAGTTCCCCGAGCGCGTGGGCGCTATTCGCGCGGCAGCAGCGCATGGCCGTCGGCCACGGCGCGCGCGACCTCGACGACCGGCCGGCTCGTGGCCCGCGCGTGCGAGCGCAGGAGCTCGAAGGCCTCGCGCTCGCCGACCGCGTGGCGCTCCATCACGATGCCCTTGGCCCGCTCGATGATCGCCCGCCGCTCGAGCGCGCCCTCGAGCTGCTCGACCTTCGTCTCCAGCCGCGCGCGCTCCTGGTGGCGCGCGCCGCAGGAAGTCGGCGCTCTCGCGGCTCAGCAGCGCGATGACCGGGCCGCTGGCGAAGGCGTTGATCTGCTCGATGAGGTCCAGCGCGTGCTCGTCGTCGTCGTGCACGAGCACGAACGACAGGTCCGGGTCCTCCCGTGCGATCGCCTCGGTGGCCTCGGCCAGGTCGATCGCCGACGCGACCACCTCGTGGCCCAGCCGGCCCAGCGTCACGGCAGTCTCGCGCAGCGCTGCCTCGTCCTCGTCTGCGGCGAGCACGCGGAGTCCGCGCCCGACCGCGCCATCGACGTTCCCCACGCGCCTATACTGCCATGTCCGGGGCAGGACCCAGCCACCTGTCCGCGCCCCGGAGCGCGCCCCAGCGACCCGGCGCCGTGCCTCTGCCATGACCGAGCTGCACGACGCCGACCGAGCGCGCCAGGAGCGCCTCCTCTTCGAACGGTTCTCCCAGGACCGTGACCCGCGGCTGCGCGAGCAGCTCGTCGAGCGCTACCTGCCGCTGGCCCGGCAGCTGGCGCGCCGCTACCAGCGGCCCGAGGAGCCGCTGGACGACCTGCTCCAGGTCGCCTCGCTGGGGCTCGTCAAGGCCGTCGACCGCTTCGACTGCACGCGGCAGGTGGCGTTCTCCAGCTACGCCGTCCCGACGATCCTCGGCGAGATCAAGCGCCACTTCCGCGACCGCACGTGGGCGGTGCGGGTGCCGCGCGACCTGCAGGAGCTGGCGCTCAAGGCCGACCGCCTGGTCTCGGACCTGACCCGCGAGCTGCACCGCGCGCCCACGGTCACCGAGCTGGCCGAGCGCCTGGAGGTCTCCGAGGAGCAGGTGCTCGAGGCGCTCGAGGCCGCCGGTGCCTACCGCGCGACGTCGTTCGACGCCCCGCGCGGCGCCGAGGCCGAGCCGGGGGAGACGCTGGCCGACAGCGTCGGCGGCGAGGAGGAGGGCTTCGACCAGGCCGAGGACCGCGCGACGCTCGACCAGCTCATGGGCTCGCTGACCCCGCGCGAGCGCGAGGTGCTGCGGCTGCGCTTCGAGGAGGACCTCACGCAGGCCGAGATCGGGGCGCGCATCGGCGTCAGCCAGATGCAGGTCTCGCGGCTCATCCGCCAGGCGGTCGCCCGCCTGCGGCTCGCAGCGCAGGCGGACCCGGCGCGGGACTGACCGCGGCGCGCAGCTCGCGGACCAGCCGGTCGCGCAGCAGCGCGAAGCCCATGGCCGCCGAGACCGCCGCGAGCAGGCGGCGGTTGTCGTGGTCGTGGGGCTCGACCTCCTCGAAGAGCATCACCAGCAGCCCGAGCGTCTCGCCGGCGACGGCGACCGGGATGCCCGCGGCGTGCATGCCCGACGGCACGCCCAGCAGGCGCGCCACCGTGTCGTCGAGCCACACGCCCTCGTGGTCGCGCAGCGCCCGCCCGACCTCCGGGTGGGCGGCGACGAGCAGCATCTGGCTGTCGAGCAGCCCGCGGCGCGAGCCGCGCAGCGCCAGGCGGCCGCTGACGTAGCCGGCCAGCCCGCCGTCGACGGCCTGGGTCTGGCGGATCAGCACGTCCAGCGCCGAGCCGATGACGTCGGGCCCCGGCTCGTGCTGGAACTCCTGGGACAGGCCGGCGATCGCGTCCAGCCAGCGGTCGTGGCGCTCGGCGCGGCGGCGGAGGCGCTCGAGCTCCTCGTCACGGGCGGCGAGCTGGCGGCGCGCCTCGCGCTCGGCTGGAGCCGATCCCGACCACCGCCACCATCGGCGGCTCGCCCGGGCCCGCGGGCAGCCGGTAGGCCAGCGACCGGTCGACGCCCTCGCCGCCCCAGGCCGGGTGCTCGACCTCGCCCGGCGGCAGGTCGCGGGTGAAGTGCTCGCGCAGCGCGGCGAGGTGCTCGACGTCGTCGCCGGGCGCCGGGGCCCCCGGGAGCGCCCGCAGCGCGGCGTTGGCGTGCTCGAGGCGCAGCGGGGCCGGGCCGGAGACGAGCGCGACGGGTACCGGGGCGCGGTCGACCGCCGCCTCGAACGCCCCGGCGCCCACCGCCGGCGCCGCCGGCGAGGCGGACTGCTCGACCGCCACGGCGAGCGGCACGCCGTCCTCGGCCGCGCGCCGCACCGCGACCACGCGCCCGACGTCGGCCGCCAGATAGCGGCGCCGGCCGCCGGCCACGCGCACCGGGCGGGGGAAGCCGTAGCGGCGCTCCCACGTGCGCAGCCGCTCGCGGCTGACGCCGGTCATCGCCGCGAACTCGGTCACGCTCAGCGTCTGCCCACCCTTGTCCACCCGTCCCATCCTCCGACATGGTTCCCCATGGGCGCCTGACCAAGCGTGCTCACCTTGCATGCCCCGGTGGTGACGAGAGGATGGCTCTGTCCAGGATCGACGGTGGGAGGACCGATGGACCTGACGGCCGCTGCAGGGGTGGCGCAGGACGACGTGCGGGCGCTGCTGCGCCGATGGCACGAGCAGGGGGACGAAGCCGCACGCGAGGCGCTGGTCGCGCGGATGCTGCCGCTGGCGCGGAGCCTCGCGCGACGGTACGCGAACAAGGGCGAGCCGATGGACGACCTCGAGCAGGTCGCGTGCGTCGGCCTCATCAAGGCGATCGACCGCTTCGACCTCGGCCGCGACGTGCGCTTCGCCACGTACGCCGTGCCGACGATCGCCGGCGAGCTCAAGCGCCACTTCCGCGACCGCGGGTGGATGCTGCGCGTGCCGCGCGACGTGCAGGAGCTCAGCGGCCGGCTGGCCGGGGCGCGCGAGCGCCTGTCGCACGACCTCGGCCGCGCGCCGACGGTCGCGGAGATCGCCGAGCTGCTGGGGACCGACGAGGAGCACGTGCTGGAGGCCGTCGGCGCGGGGGAGGCCTACCGGACCCTCTCGCTCGACGAGCCGCTGGTGGATGGCGCCGGACCGCTGGAGGCGATCGGCGGCGACGATGGCGGCTACGAGCGCGCCGAGGCGCGGGCGATGCTGCGCGACGGCATCGACGGGCTGGCGCCGCGGGAGCGCGAGATCCTGCGCCTGCGGTTCTTCGAGGGGCTGACGCAGCGCGAGATCGCCGACCACATCGGCATCTCGCAGATGCACGTCTCGCGGCTGATCCGCCGGACGGTGGACGAGCTGCGCGAGCGGCTGGTGATGCCTGCGGCCGCATAGGAGGCCGCCGCCGCGGGCACTGATCCGCCCGTGGCGGAGACCGAGGCCAGCCGGCAGGACGCGCGCAGCGACGAGGACGAGGGCGAGCGGCTCGACCGCGAGCTCCTGGAGCTCCTCAACGAGCTGCGCGTGGCCATGCCCGGCGTGCAGGTGCTGTTCGGCTTCCTGCTCACGGTGCCGTTCCAGCAGGGCTTCCGGCGCATCGACGAGTTCCAGGAGCACGTCTACTTCGTGACGCTGCTGCTGGCGGCGACGGCGACCGCGTTCCTGATCGCGCCGACGGCGTACCACCGGATCACCTTCCGCACGCGCCAGAAGCCGCGCGTCATCCGCCTCGGCCACATCCAGGCGCTGACCGGGCTCGCCTTCCTGGCGCTGGCGATGACCGGCGCGGTGCTCCTGATCACCGACATCCTCTTCCAGAGCCGGACCGTGGCGATCGTCGTCGCCGGGGTGGCGGGCCTCTACGCCTGGCTCTGGTTCGGACTGCCGCTGCTGCCGCGCGCGAAGGGAGAGCAGGCCTGGTGACCATCGCCATCCTCGACATCGACGGCACGCTCGTCGACACCAACTACCACCACGCGGTCGCCTGGTACCGCGCGTTCCGCCAGCACGGGCACGTCGTCCCGATCTGGCGCATCCACCGCCACATCGGCATGGGCGGCGACCAGATGATCGGCGCGCTGCTCAGCGAGGCCGTGGAGGAGCAGGAGGGCGACGACATCCGCGCCGCGGAGAAGGCGCTCTACCTCACCTTCATCGAGGAGTGCGAGCCGTTCCGCGGCGCCCGCGCGCTGGTGCAGGACCTCAACGACCTCGGCCACACCGTCGTGCTGGCCTCCAGCGCGAAGGCCACCGAGCTCGACCACTACCTCGACGTCCTCGACGTGCGCGAGATCGTCGACGCGTGGACCTCGTCGGCCGACGTCGAGCAGACCAAGCCGGCGCCCGACCTCGTGCTCGCGGCGCTGGAGAAGGCCGGAGGCGGCAAGGACGCGGTGATGGTCGGCGACTCGACCTGGGACTGCAAGGCGGCCAAGGCCGCGGGCATCGAGACGATCGCGGTGCTGACCGGGGGCTTCTCGGAGGACGAGCTGCTCGAGGCCGGCGCCGCGCAGGTGTTCGACTCGATCGACCACCTGCGGACGTCGCTTGGCGACACGCCCTTCGGGTAGCCCCAGGGGCATGAGCATCACCGACAAGATCACGGGCCGCGTCAAGAAGGCCGCCGGCGACCTCACCGACGACGCCTCGCTGAAGCGCGAGGGCCGCAAGGAGGAGCGCAAGGGCGAGGCCAAGGACGAGCTCAACCGCGCCCAGGAGAAGGCCGACCGCAAGGCCGACGAGGTCGCGGACCTCGAGCGCCGCACGTGACGGCCGGGCCGGTCCTCGAGGTCCCGCAGCCGGTCGAGCCGCCGACCCCGGTCGTCCCCGAGACGCCGACGGTCCCGGACCCCGAGCCTGCGCCGCCCGCCGAGCCGACGCCGCCCGGCGGGCCGGTCGGCCCCGACGTGCCCGCGCCGGACACGCCGCGCGAGGACCCGATCGAGCCGCCGCCGCCCGCCGAGCCCGCCCCCGCATAGGGGCGGGCCGGCAGCGCCGGTCCTACGCGAGGCCCTCGGCCTCGTACTCCCGCAGGTAGCCCTCGAACAGGCGCCGGTGGCCCTCCTCGTCGCGGAGGATCGCGATGACCATGTCGTTGGTCACCGGGTCGACGCCCTCGGTCGCCTCGATGATCGCGTTGTAGTGCTCGATCGCGCCGGTCTCGGCCTCGATCACGCCCTTGATGACGTGCACGACGTCGGTCTGGTGGTCGGGCGGCTGCAGGTAGCTCTGCTCGGCCGTGAACTCCATGGAGCCGGGAACGACCCCGTAGAGCTCCTTGATGCGCGCGGCGAACTGCTGCGCGTGACCGAGCTCCTCCTGGATGTCCTCGTTGAGGGACTCGATGATCTCCTGGGCCCGGACGCCGTCCGGGTTGACCGAGTTGGCGATGTAGCTCATCACCGTCTCGATCTCCATCCAGTACGCCTTCTTGAGCATCTCGACGATCTTCTCGCGCTGCTCGGTGCGGTCATCGGCCAGGATCCCCTGGGCCGCGTTTCTCGTTGTCGCCATGTGGTGACTCCTACCCACATGGACAAGCTCGAAGGCAAGAAGATCGCGATCCTCGTGGCGCCCGAGGGCATCGAGCAGGTGGAGTTGACCGAGCCGCGCAAGGCGCTCGAGGAGGCCGGAGCGCAGGTGCACCTGCTCTCGACCGAGCGCGGCGAGGTGCAGGCGTTCAACCACCTCGACAAAGCCGACACGTTCCCGGTCGACGCCACCGTGGCGGACGCCGGGGCCGGCGACTACGACGCGCTGATGCTGCCCGGCGGCGTCGCGAACCCCGACGCCCTGCGCATGGACGACGACGCGGTCTCGTTCATCCGCGCGTTCTTCGAGGCGGGCAAGCCCGTGGCGGCGATCTGCCACGCGCCGTGGACGCTGGTGGAGGCGGGCGTCGTCAAGGGCCGCCGGCTCACCTCGTGGCCGTCGCTGCAGACCGACATCCGCAACGCGGGCGGCGAGTGGGTCGACGAGGAGGTCGTGGTCGACAGCGGCCTGGTCACCTCGCGCAAGCCCGACGACCTGCCGGCGTTCAACGCCAAGATGGTCGAGGAGTTCTGCGAAGGCCGGCACGAGGGCCAGAAGGCCGCCGCGTAGGCGCAAGTTCCCCTGCGGGGCGTGTGCAAGGCACGCCCCGTAGGGCACACTGTCCGGTCCATGCCACGTTCGATCTGGACCGGCGCCATCAGCTTCGGGCTCGTCACGGTGCCCGTCAAGCTCTACTCCGCGGTCCAGCGCAAGACCGTCCGCTTCAACCAGCTCAACGCCAAGACCGGCGCGCGCATCAGCATGCGTCGCGTCGACCCCACCACGGGGGAGGAGGTCCAGTACGAGGACCTCGTCAAGGGCTACGAGCTCTCGCCGGACCGCTACGTGGTCATCGAGCCCGACGAGCTCGACGCGCTGGATCCCAAGGCGACGAAGACCATCGACATCCTCGACTTCGTCGACCTCGACCAGATCGACCCGATCTACTACGACCACCCGTATTACCTGGCGCCCGGCGCCGGCGGCGCCAAGCCCTACCGGCTGCTGCTGGAGGCCATGCGCGAGACGGGCAAGGTCGGCATCGCCAAGGTCGTCATCCGCTCCAAGGAGTCGCTGGTGGCGCTGCGCCCGATGGGCGAGGGCGACGTGCTGGAGATGTCGACGATGCTGTTCGCCGACGAGGTCGTCGACCCGGAGCGCATCGACGAGATCCCGACGGCCGACGACGTCGAGATCCGCGACCGCGAGCTCGACATCGCCAAGCAGCTCGTCGAGTCGCTGGCCACCGACTTCACGCCCGAGCAGTACCACGACACCTACCGCGAGCAGGTCCTCGAGCTCATCGAGAAGAAGGCCGCGGGCGAGGAGATCGCCGTGCAGCCGCAGGCCGAGGAGGAGGCGCCGGTGCCCGACCTCATGGCCGCGCTGAAGGCCTCGCTGGACGCGGTCCGCGGCGGCGACGGCGACGGCGACGCGCCGGCCAAGAAGGCCCCGGCCAAGAAGCCGGCGGCCAAGAAGGCGCCCGCGCGCGCCAAGGCGAAGAAGTAGGGCGGGCCGCGGGCGGGTACGCCCGCGTCCGTGGCCGCCACCGTCGTCCCCCGCCTGCGCCGCGTCGACTGCTCGACGCCGGGCCTCTCGCGCCGCAAGCGCGGCCGCGGCTTCGTCTACCTCGACCCCGAGGGCGACAAGGTCTCCGACCCCGAGGTCCTGCAGCGCGTCCACGAGCTCGTCATCCCGCCCGCGTGGGAGGACGTGTGGATCTGCCCGTACCCCGGCGGCCACATCCAGGCCACCGGCATCGACCAGAAGGGCCGCAAGCAGTACCTGTACCACCCGCGCTGGCGCGCCCGGCGCGACCAGCAGAAGTTCGACGACATGGTGGTCTTCGCCCGCACGCTGCCCGCGATGCGCCGCCGGGTCGCCGAGGACCTCGCGCGCGGCGACCTGTCCTTCGAGCACGTGCTGGCGGTGGCCGTGCGGCTGCTGGACCGCGGCTTCTTCCGCATCGGCTCGGAGGACTACGCGGTCACCAACGAGTCCTACGGCCTGGCGACGATGAAGAAGCGCCACTGCCGCGTGCGCGGCGACCAGCTGCTCTTCGACTACCCGGCCAAGCACGGCAAGCGCCGCGTGCAGGCGGTGCTGGACCCCGAGCTGGCCGACGTCCTGTGCACGCTCAAGAAGCGCCGTGGCGGCGGCGATGAGCTGCTGGCCTTCAAGGCCGGGGGCCGCTGGCGCGACGTCCGCTCGCCGGACATCAACGCCTACCTCAAGGAGGTCACCGGCGAGGACGTCTCGGCCAAGGACTTCCGCACGTGGGGCGCGACGGTGCTGGCGGCGGTCGGCCTGGCGGTGACGCCGGTGCCGGAGTCCAAGACGCGCCGCAAGCGCGCGATCACGCGCGTGGTCAAGGAGGTCGCGTACTACCTGGGCAACACGCCCGCGGTGGCGCGGGCGTCGTACATCGACCCGCGCGTCTTCGACCGCTACGAGGACGGCGTCTCGATCGCCGGCGTGCTGCCCGCCCTCGGCGAGGAGGGCACCGACGGCGAGACGGCGATCCAGGGCGACGTCGAGGCCGCCGTGCTGGTGCTGGTGACCGGCGAGGACTCGCCGATGCTGGCGCCGCCCGCGGCGCCGGTGGCCCTGGCCGCCTAGCCGAGGCGGCCGGGCGCGGCCCTACGCGCTGGGCGTCTGCTCCTCGTCGAGCGCCGCCATCGCGTCCTCACGGCTCGAGCGGATCGTGAAGATCTGGTCCAGGCCGGTGATCTCGAAC
>JACRMD010000309.1 GCA_016215085.1 Solirubrobacterales bacterium
CGCGCTGCACGTTGCGCCCGGCCTCCTCGACGAGGTCGAGGGTGGCCGGGTCGTACGCGCGCTTGCGCAGCAGCCGCATCCCAGGCGACGCTAGCGGCGCCCCGCCCCGGGTCGCCGTGCGTTCACAGGTCGTTCACGCGGCGATCACATCGTCGTAACCGCCCGCCCGGTCCCGGCCAGCAGAGTGGCGGTCCAACGATGGCGCTGGAGGCTTCGGAGACCGGAGACGTGCTGCAGGTCGGCGAGCTGGAGGTCCGTCCGGACGACGGCCTCGCGCTCGCCGCGGGCCGCACCGTGGTCCTGTCCGTGCGCGAGTTCCACCTGCTGGTGGCGCTCATGCGGCGCGCGGGCCGGGTCGTCTCCCGGGAGGAGCTGTTCCGCATCGTGTGGGGCCGAGCGCTGCGCGCCGGGGACCGGTCCATCGACGTCTACGTGCACAAGCTGCGCGTGAAGCTCGAGGACGCCCTCCCGGACTGGCGCTTCATCCACACGCACGTCGGGTTCGGCTACCGACTCTCGCCGGAGCCTTCACACGCTTTTCACAAGAACGCGACCGGGCGGTAACAGGATGGCCACGTGCCGTCCCCGACGCTCCGGTGCGTTCCCGATGAAGGAGTGCACGTGAAGTACCGATCCCTCGCCGCCGCCCTGGCGGCCGGCTGCCTCGCCCTCGGCGCCGCCGCCTGCGGCAGCGACTCGAACGACTCGAGCAACCCCAGCGCCGGCGGCGCGGAGAGCTCCTCCGGCCAGTCCGCCTCCAAGGGCGGCAGCCTCAACGGCGCGGGCGCCACGTTCCCGCAGCCCGTCTACAGCGAGTGGGCCGCCCGCTTCAAGGACAAGCAGGGCACCACCGTCAACTACCAGGGCATCGGCTCGGGCGGCGGCATCGCCCAGTTCACCGCCGGCACCGTCGACTTCGGCGCATCCGACGCGCCGATGAAGGACGAGGAGATCACCGCCGCCGAGAAGAAGGGCGAGCCCGTCCACGTCCCGACCGTCCTGGGCGCGGTGACCGTCTCGTACAACGTCGAGGGCGTCGACAAGGGCCTCAAGCTCGACGGCGCGACCGTCGCCGACATCTTCCTCGGCAAGGTCAAGAAGTGGAACGACCCCGCCATCGCCAAGGAGAACGGCGGCGTCGAGCTCCCGGACAGTGACATCACCGTCTGCCACCGCTCCGACGAGTCGGGCACGACGAAGAACTTCACCGAGTTCCTCGCCGCCTACTCGAAGGCGTGGGAGAGCGGCCCCGGCGTCGACAAGTCGGTGAAGTGGCCGACCGGCACGGGCGCGAAGGGCAACGACGGCGTGGCCGGCTGCATCAAGCAGACCGACGGCGCCATCGGCTACGTCGAGCAGGCCTACGCGCTGCAGAACGACTTCGCCTACGCCTCGGTGAAGAACAAGGACGGCCAGTTCGTCGAGCCGACGCTCGAGGCCGCCTCGGCCGCCGGCGAGGGCGCGAGCCCGCCGGAGGACCTGCGCTTCTCGACGATCAACGCCCCGGGCGCGAGCACGTACCCGATCACGGCGGTCACGTTCCTGCTCGTCTACCAGGACATGTGCAAGGCCGGCCTGGACCAGAAGCAGGCCGGGCTCGTCAAGGACTGGCTGACCTACGCGCTGTCCGACGGCCAGGAGGTCGCGGGCGAGCTCGAGTACGCGAAGCTGCCCGAAGCGATCAAGGCCAAGGCGCAGGCCAAGGTCGACGGCCTGGAGTGCAACGGCTCGCCGATCGCGAGCAGCTAGCCCATGGCGAGCGGAAGCATCGCCGAGCCTCAGGCGCCCCCCAGCGCCCTGAAGCCCCCGACGGGCTTCCGCCACGCCGACCCGCTGATGCAGGGGATCCTGGCCGCGCTCGCGGCCGGGATCCTCGTGCTCATCGGCTTCTTCTTCGTCCGCCTGGTCGTCGAGGCCAGGCCGGCCTTCGAGGCCTACGGGTTCTTCAACTTCGTCTTCAGCGACGAGTGGGTGCCGAGCAAGGGCGAGTTCGGCGCGCTGCCCCTCGTCTTCGGCACGCTCGTGACGTCGGCGATCGCGCTGCTGATCGGCGTCCCCGTCGCGATCGCCACCGCGGTCTACCTCACCGAGCTGTGCCCGGCCCGCCTGCGCTCGCCGCTGACCGTCCTGGTCGAGTTGCTGGCCGCGGTGCCGTCGGTCGTCTACGGCCTGTGGGGCATCTACTTCCTGGCGCCGAAGCTGCTGCCGGCCGAGAAGTGGTTCGCCGACACGTTCAGCTTCCTGCCGTTCGTCGACGGCCCGGTGTCGATCCCGAACTACTTCGTCGCCGGGCTGATCCTGGCGATCATGGTCCTGCCGATCGTCAGCGCCATCACCCGCGAGGTGATGAGCACGGTGCCCAAGGAGCACAAGGAGGCCGCGCTCGCGCTCGGCGCCACGCGCTGGGAGATGATCCGCATGGCGATCCTGCCCTACGCGCGGCCGGGCATCGCCGGCGCGTCGATGCTCGGCCTCGGCCGGGCGCTGGGCGAGACGATCGCGGTGACGATCGTCATCGGCAACGCCGCCGTCATCGGCGACTCGATCTTCTCGCAGGGCTACTCGCTGGCCGCGGTGATCGCCAACGAGTTCGGCGAGGCCGCGTCGGACCCGACGCACCGCGCCGCGCTGATCGCCGCCGGGCTGCTGCTCTTCGTCGTGACGCTCGTCATCAACGGCGTCGCCCGCACGTACGTCAACCGCGCGGAGACCGCCGCCCTGCGGTCCGTGCCGAAGGGGATGGCCGGATGACCGTGATCGCCGCGACGAGCCCGCGCCGCCGGCGCACCGACCGCGCGATGCGCGGCCTCATGCTCGGCATGACCCTGCTGGCCCTCGTGCCGCTGGTGCTCATCCTGTACTACCTGCTCAAGCAGGGCCTCGGCGCGCTCAGCGTCGACTTCTTCACCAACGACCCGACCGGCCGCTTCCTCGGCGACCCGGGCGGCATCCGCAGCGCGATCCTCGGCACGCTGGTGATCGTCGGCCTCGCGACGCCGCGGTCGCGCTGGCGCTGCTGATGCTGCCGATCGTCGTGCGCTCCTCCGAGGTCGTGCTCAATCTCGTGCCCGGCGGGCTGCGCGAGGCGGCGCTCGCCCTCGGCGCGCCGCGCTGGCGCGTGGTCCTGCGCGTGGTGCTGCCCACCGCGCTGCCGGGCATCGTCACCGGCTCGCTGCTGGCCGTCGCCCGCGGCGCCGGCGAGACCGCCCCGCTGCTGTTCAGCGTCGCGTTCGTCAACGGCTTCTCCGGCGACCTGTCGCAGCGCATGAACTCGCTGCCGCTGCAGATCTTCAACGACGTCGGCCAGGCGCAGGACCGCCTGGTCGAGCGCGCATGGGGCGCCGCCCTGACGCTCGTCGCCCTCGTCCTCATCCTGACCATGCTGGCCCGCCTCGTCCAGCGGAGGAGCCGACTCGCAACGTGAGCACCCATCCGATGACCGATCACGCCAAGGACGCCCGCGCGCAGGACGCGCCCACCGACGCCGCCGCGCTCGCGCGGCTGCCCCGCCGCCCGGAGGAGCCGGCCGCGCCCGTGCAGAGCACCGCCCACACCGTCCGCCTCAAGGCCCTGAACGCCTTCTACGGCGACACCCACGCCGTCAAGGGCGTGGACCTCACCTACGCCGCAAACCAGGTCACGGCCATGATCGGCCCGTCGGGCTGCGGCAAGTCGACGCTCGTGCGGTGCATCAACCGCATGCACGAGGAGGTCCCGGGCGCGCGCGCCGAGGGCGAGGTGCTGCTGGGGGAGACCGACCTCTACGGCGCCGGCGTCGACCTGACGTCGGTGCGCCGCACGATCGGCATGGTCTTCCAGAAGCCCAACCCGTTCCCCACCATGTCGATCTTCGACAACGTGGCTGCGGGCCTGCGGCTGAGCGGGACCAAGCGCGGTGACCTGAAGGAGCGCGTCGAGTGGGCGCTGCGCGGGGCCGGGCTGTGGGAGGAGGTCAAGGACCGCCTCGGCTCGCCGGGCGTCGGGCTCTCCGGCGGTCAGCAGCAGCGGCTGTGCATCGCGCGGACGATCGCCGTCGAGCCCGACGTGATCCTCATGGACGAGCCGTGCTCGGCGCTGGACCCGATCGCGACGCTGCGCATCGAGGAGCTCATCCACGAGCTCAAGCAGCGCTTCACGATCGTGATCGTCACGCACAACATGCAGCAGGCGGCGCGCGTGGCCGACACGACGGCGTTCATGCTCGCCGGCGAGCTCGTCGAGCACGCGCCGACCGAGCGGATCTTCACCAACCCCGACGACGACCGCACCGAGCAGTACGTCACGGGCAAGTTCGGCTGATGTCCCCGGACGCGCGCGTCCACTTCCACGACGAGCTCCGGCGCGTCGAGGAGCAGGCGCTCGGCGGCCTGGACCTCGTCGTGGCCCAGCTCGACCGGGTGCTCGAGGCCCTCGAGCACCAGGACGTCGAGCTCGCCGCGATGGTGGTGCTCAACGACGACCTCGTCGACGGCCGCTACCTCGAGGTCCACCAGGCCGTGCTCTCGCTGCTGGCGCTGCAGGCGCCCGTGGCGACGGACCTGCGCACGGTCGCGGCGCTGCTGCACGTCATCAAGCACGTCGAGCGCATGGGCGACCAGTGCGTGAACATCGCCAAGCTCATCCCGCTGTCGGGGCACGAGCCGCCGGTGCGCGGCGAGGTGCTGCAGCGGCTGCTGCACATGGGCCGCTCGGCGCGGTCGGAGGTCACGCAGGCCAAGACGGCGTTCGCGACGCGCGACGTGGCGCTGGCCGAGGACCTCGTCCGCCAGGACCGCGCGATCAACCGCGTCAACCGCGAGATCTTCCAGATCGCCATCGACATCGGCACGGATCCGGACACGCGGGAGTGGGCGATGCACATGGTCATGTGCGCCCGTGCGCTGGAGCGGGTCGGCGACAACGCGGTGGACATCGGCGAGCAGACCGCCTTCGTCGTGACCGGGCTCTTCCGCGAGTTCTCCGACGCCACGCACCCGGTCTAGGCGCCACGCAGACGTGCGCTCTTTGCGGCGCACCTGTTACCGGGCTGTGAACTCCGGGCCCGCGTGGCTTCCGGCGTCGGGGACGACCCCTAGACTCCTGCCCGAGATGACGGAACGGACGTCCTCCGCAGCGCCGCCGCTGCGCATCGCGGTCCTCGACACGGACTCCGGCTTCCTGCAGGTCCTGGGCAAGCGCCTGGACCGGCTGGGCTGGGAGCACCGGGTGCTGGCCAGCGCGGTCCCGGTCGACACCGTCGTGGCGATGCGCCTCAGCGCGATCGTGGTCGACCTGGCGGTCCTCGGCCCGCAGGCCTGGGACTACCTGCACCTGCTGTGCTCGGAGCTGCCGGGCCTCGCCGTCGTCGTGTGCACCGGGCTGTCCACGGTCGCCCAGCGCGTGCGCGTCCTGCGTCTGGGCGCCG
>JACRMD010000310.1 GCA_016215085.1 Solirubrobacterales bacterium
CGACGGCACGACCATCCCCTACACGTCGCTCGTCCTGGCGACCGGGTCCAACGCGCTGCTGCCGCCGATCCCCGGCATCGACCTCGACCACGTCCACGCCTTCCGCGGGCCGGAGGACTGCGACGCGATCCGCGCGGCCGCCGCCGGCGCCCGACACGCCGCCGTCATCGGCGGCGGCCTGCTCGGCCTCGAGGCGGCGCGCGGCATCGCGTCGCAGGGCTGCCCGGTCACGGTCGTGCACCTCATGGACCGGCTCATGGAGCGCCAGCTCGACGCCGGCTCGGCCGCGCTGCTGCAGGACGCGCTCGACGTCGACGTCCAGCTCAACCGCCAGACGGCCGAGATCACCACGTGCGGCCTGCGGTTCGCCGACGGCGACCTGCTCGACGCCGACCTCGTCGTCGTCTCGATCGGCATCGCGCCCGAGACCTCCCTCGGCCGGGCCGCGGGCGCGGACGTCAACCGCGGGATCGTCGTCGACGACCGGCTGCGCACCAGCCTGCCGGACGTCCTCGCCGTCGGCGAGTGCGCCGAGCACCGCGGCCTCGTCCACGGCCTCGTGGCCCCGATCCTCGAGCAGGCCCGCACCGCCGCCGCGGCGATGGCCGGGGACGCCGCGGCCGCGTACGCCGGCTCGATCCCGAGCACGAAGCTCAAGGTCGCGGGCATCGACCTCGTCACGGTCGGCGACGCGGAGGGCGACGCCCAGGCCGTCTCCGCCGACGCGGCGCAGGGCGTCTACCGCAAGCTCGTGCTGCGCGACGGCGTCGCCGCCGGGGCGATCCTGCTCGGCGACGTCCGCGGCGCCGAGGCGCTCAGCGCGCTCGTGATCGCCCGCGCGGCGGTCGAGGACCCGCTGGCCGCGCTCGCCGCCTCGGCGGAGGCGGGCCCGGCGGAGCTGCCCGACGACGCCCAGGTCTGCAACTGCAACGGCGTCTGCAAGGGCGACATCATGCGGTCGGTCACCGACCGCGGGGCCCGGACCCCCCGCGAGGCGATGGCCATGACCCGCGCCGGCACCGGCTGCGGCTCGTGCAAGTCGATGGTCATCGACATCGTCGCGCTGGCCTCCGGCGGCGAGGTCGCGGACGAGCCCGCCTTCCTCTGTCCCTGCCGCCGGCAGACGCGCGAGGACCTCGCGGGGCGGATCCGCGAGCAGGGCCTCACGTCGGTCAGCGAGGTCTCCACCGCCTGCGGCACGGGGCGTGACTGCGGCGCCTGCAAGCCCGCGCTGGCCTACCTCGTCTCCGAGGTCAACGCCAACCGCCACCGCGAGGAGCGCGACGCGCGGTTCATCAACGACCGCGTGCACGGCAACATCCATAAGGACGGCACCTTCAGCGTCGTGCCCCGCATGTACGGCGGCGTCACGACGCCCGCCGAGCTGCGCCGGATCGCCGACGTCGCCGAGCGCTTCGACGTGCCGCTGGTCAAGGTCACCGGCGGCCAGCGGCTCGACCTGCTCGGCATCCGCAAGGAGGACCTGCCCGAGGTCTGGGAGGCGCTGGGCATGCCCAGCGGCCACGCCTACGCCAAGGCCGTCCGGACGGTCAAGACCTGCGTCGGCGAGGACTTCTGCCGCTTCGGCCTCGGCGACTCGATGGGGCTCGGCGTCGAGATGGAGCGGGCCTGGGAGGGCCTGCACACGCCGCACAAGGTCAAGGCCGGGGTGTCGGGCTGCGCGCGCAACTGCGCCGAGGCCACGATCAAGGACATCGGGTTGGTCGCCGTCGGCGAGGGCCGCTGGCAGGTGCGCGTCGGCGGCGCGGCCGGCGGCAACGTCCGCGAGGCCGACGTCCTGACGACGGCCGACGGCCGCGCCGAGGCCCTGCGCGTCGCCACGACGTTCCTCCAGCTCTACCGCGAGAACGCGGAGTTCAAGGAGCGCACGTACGACTTCGTCCCGCGCTTCGGCCTCGACCGGATCCGCGAGATCGTCCTCGACGAGGAGCAGGGCGCCGCGCTGCGCGAGCGGTTCCGGCTGGCCAAGGCCGCCGTCCGCGACCCGTGGCTCGAGCGCCGCGAGCCGTACCACCCCAACCAGTTCACCTACCTCGACGAGCGCCGTTCCTCGCTCGTCGGCCCGCCCGCC
>JACRMD010000311.1 GCA_016215085.1 Solirubrobacterales bacterium
TCGAACGCGAACCGCTCGCCGCCGGCGCCGAGCTCCACGCGCCCGCACTTGCCGCCCGGAGCCAGGCCCCGCTCGAGGACCGTGACCCGGTGGCCCGCCGCCCCGAGCCGCGCCGCGCACGCGAGCCCGCCGACGCCGGCCCCGACGAGGCCGCACCTCATGCGCCGAGACCGCACTTTCGCGGAACTATTCCGTGTTTCTGCGGTCTCACCGGGCGGAGGCGGCGCGAGAGGGCCGGCGCCGCGAAGGCGCCCATCGCCGCGCCGCCCACGAGCGCGACCTTCGGCCGGCCCCAGAACGCCAGGTTGGCCACGACCTCGCCGATCCACGTCCACGCGTACAGCGCGACCGCCTCGTCGCTGGGAGCACCGTCGCCGTCCACCACGGCCCACACGGCGAAGATCGTCCCACCGACCGCGAACCAGCCGAGGAAGTTCGACGCGGGGACGTCCTCGTAGCGCCCGCCGCCGGGCCAGGTCCAGTAGCCCTCGCGGACCATCCGCGGGTCGAGGCACAGGTCCCACGCCGTCAGCGCGCCGGCCGCCAGCGCCGCCCGTGCCGCGCGCCGCCGCGTGAGCAGCCCGGCGATCGACCACGAGGGGAAGGCCATCATCGTCCACGCCGCGGCGGCGAGCACGGGCACGCCGGCGACCTTGGGCCCGAGCTTGCCCGAGTAGTCGTAGGGCCCGAACGGCCGCCCGGTCGCCACGCCGCACAGCTCGGACGCGAAGCCGATGCCCGCCGCGCTGCCCGCGAGCGCCGCGGCGCGCCGCCCGCCGCGCCGCGCGACAAGGTCGGCGACGGACGCCGCGAGCATCAGGCCGACGATGCCGCGCGTCGCCGCCGGCTGCCGCGCCGCGGGGACGCGGGGGTAGACGAGCTGCGCCCCGACGAGCGCGCCGAGCAGCGCGCGGGCCGCCCGCATCCCTAGACGCCGGCCCGCGCCACCGCGAGCAGCTTGCGGCGCGCCGGCACGACCGCGCGGCCGGCGCGCGACCCGTAGCCGTCGCGCTCGATCTGGCGCAGGATCTCGCGGTACATCGACGCGGCCGCGCGGATCGCGACGCGTCCGCGCCGCAGGTGGCGGACGCCGGCCAGCCCCTGGTCGTAGAGCGCGTCGGCGCGGGCGATCTGGTCGCGCAGCAGGGCCTCGCGCCGCCCGGGCGCGCAGCCGCCGAAGCGCGCGACGGTCTCGGCGGCGAGGTACATCCGCCCCGCGTCGCCGTCCTCGTCGATGTCGCGCAGGACGTTCGTGCGCTGCATCGCCATGCCGAGCGCGGCCGCCGTGCGCCGCACCTCGGCCTCGTCGCCGTCGAACCCGAGCACCGACGCCATCACGATCCCGACGGTGCCCGCGACGCGGTAGCAGTAGAGGTCGAGGTCCTCCTCGGTCGTGCACCGGCCGCCGTCGAGGTCGAACCACATGCCCGCGCAGAAGTCCAGGAGCGCGTCGCGCGGGATCGGGTGGCGCGTGGCGAGGTCGGCGAGCACATGGGCCTCGCGGGACTGCGTGGCCCCCGTCCGGCACCACACCTGGACCTGCGCGAGCCGCGCCGCCGCCCGCGGGTCACCGTCGTCGACGAGGTCGTCGAGCGTGCGGAACACGAGGTAGAGCCGGTAGACGTCGTCGCGCACGTCGCGCGGCAGCAACCGGCAGGCGAGCGAGAACGTCCGCGCGACGCGGTTGGTCGTGTCCCGCGCCTCGGCGAGCACGAGGTCCTCAGACCGCTGCAGCAGCACGCGCCGCCCTCCTCCCCGTCAGCCCACGGTCCCCGGCGACGAGCCCCGCCGTGACCTCGGCCCCCAGCAGCACGCCGGGGACGCCCGCCCCCGGGTGCGTCCCGCCGCCCGCGTGGTACAGGCCGGCGACGCGGCCGTCGCGGTTGTGCGGGCGGAACCACGCGGACTGGTGCAGCGTCGGCTCGATGGCGAACGCGTTGCCGTCCACGGCGCCGAGCTCGCGCGCGAAGTCCACCGGCGTCATCCGGTGCTCGACGCGCACGGGCGCGTCCAGGCCGGTGAGCCCGAACGTCGTCTCGAGGTCGGCCACGAGCGCGTCGCGCACCCGCTCCTCCTCGCGGTCCCAGTCCACGCGGCCGCGCAGGTTGGGCACGGGCAGCAGCACGCACAGCGAATCCCCGCCGTTCGCGGCCATCCCGGGCTCCGTCCGCGACGGCGCGTGGACGTAGGTCGAGAACGTCGGCGCCAGCCGCCCGCGGCGGGTGACGTCGGCGATGAAGTCCTTGTAGCCGCGCCCGACCAGCAGCGTGTGGTGCTCCAGCTTCGGGAACGGCCGGTCGGTCCCGAGGTAGAGCAGCAGGCACGACATCGTCGGCCGCAGCGGCCGCACGGGCCGGCGCGTGCCGAGCAGCTCATGCGTGCGCAGCGCGTCGGCGTTGGACACGACCACGTCGCACGCGATCCGCTCGCCGCCGGCGGTCACCACGCCCGTCACGCGCCCGCCCGCCGTCTCGATCCGCTCGACGCGCTCGCCGCAGCGGAGGTCCTCCACGCCGCGGGCCATCGCCTCCACCACGCTGTAGACGCCGCCCCGCGTGTACCAGACGCCGTCGAGGAACTGGAGGTAGACCAGCGCGCCGTAGATCGCCGGCACGCGGAACGGGTCGCCGCCGATGAACAGCGAGTGGAACGAGAACGCCTCGCGGATCCGCGGGTGCTCGAAGTGCCGCGCGACGAAGCGGTGCAGCGGCCACGCGGCGCCGAGCGACAGCATCCGCGGGAGGAAGCGCACGAGCTCGCCGGGCGTCTGGAAGGCGCGGCGCCCGGCGCCGAGGATCCCGTCCTCGTAGATCGGGCGCAGGGCCTCCATGAACGGCTCGAAGGCGCGTGCGTCGCGGCCGGAGAAGCGCGCGATCTCCTCGGGCATGCGCTCGCGCGCGGTGAAGTCGAGGTGGCGGTCCTCGCCGTCCCAGAAGATCCGGTAGTACGGATCCAGCGGGAGGAGGTCGACCTCGCGGTGCAGGTCCAGCCCGCCGGCCGCGAACGCCTCCTCCAGGACCCACGGCATCGTGATGAGCGACGGGCCGGTGTCCCACGTGAAGCCGCCGTCGCGCCGCTGGTAGGCGCGGCCCCCCGGCCGCTCGCGCTGGTCGAGGACCGTGACCTCGCAGCCGAGGCCCTGCAGCCGCAGCGCCGTGGCCAGCCCGCCGAGGCCGGCGCCGATGACGACGACCCGGGTCATGCGTCGCGCAGGTGGTCGGGTCCCAGGGCGGCGGCCGACGGCGCACCGGCCGCCCACACGGCGATGCGCAGCTGCTCCAGCACCGTGCCCAGCGCTTCGGCGGCGCGGCCGGCCTGCGCGGCGATCAGCAGCGGCCGGGCCATGCCGACGGCGGTGGCGCCCAGCGCCAGGCACTTGGCCGCGTCGACGCCGTCGCGCACCCCGCCGCTGGCGATCAGCGGCAGGTCCGGCGCGGCGTCGCGCGCGTCGCGCAGCGCCTCGACGGTCGGCACGCCCCAGCCGGCGAAGGCGCCCGCCACCGCGCCGGCGCCGCGGTCGCGCAGGCCCTCGACCAGCGCCCAGTTCGTCCCGCCCGCGCCGGCGACGTCGACCGCGGCGACGCCCGCCTCGCGCAGCAGGCGCACGTCCTCGCCGTCCATCCCGAAGCCGACCTCCTTGACGACGACCGGCAGCGGCGCGAGGTGGGCGACGACCGCGGCGATCCGCTCGGCCACGCCGGCGAAGCGCGGCTCGCCCTCGGGCTGGACGGCCTCCTGCAGGGGGTTGAGGTGGATGCTCAGGCCGTCGGCGCCGAGGAGCTCGACGAGCCGGGCGGCGCGCGCGGGCTCCAGCTGCGCGGCGCCGAGGTTGGCCAGCAGCAGCGGCGGCCGCGGGCCGCGCGCGTACGTCGGCAGCAGCGCCGGGTCGTCGAGCAGCGCGCGGCCGGAGCCCAGGACCATCGCGATGCCGTGCTCGGCCGCCGCGGCGGCCAGCGCCTCGTTCACCGTCGCGGCGGCGCCGGTGCCGCCGGTCATCGCGGAGACCAGGAGGGGGGCCCGCAGCCGGCGGCCGAGCAGGTCGACGTCCAGCGAGACGTCCGCCAGGTCGCGCTGGGGGAGCGCGCGGTGGCGGAGGCGCACGGCGTCCAGGCCGGAGCCGTGCGCGTGCGTGACGCCGGAGCCCGCAGCGATGCGGAGGTGGTCGGCCTTGCGGCCGCCGGCTGCGTGATCCTCGAGGGCCATGCACCCGAAGGTACGCAGGCCGGGCGCTAGCGGATTGCGCGGAAGCCGCGGTCGAGCAGCTGGCGGGCCTGGCGGCCGGGGTCGGGCGAGTGCAGCAGGACGATCCCGAGCCGGTGCCCGCGCTGCTCGACGGCCCCGACCAGGCAGCGGCCCGCCTTGTCGGTGTAGCCCGTCTTGATGCCCAGCGTCCCGGGGTAGCCGGTGCGCAGCAGCGGGTTGTGGTTGTAGAGGTAGAGCTTGCCGCCCTTGATCGGGAACGGCAGCACCGCCTGGCGGCGCTTGACGATGCGGGCCAGGCGCGGCTCGTCGAGCACCGCGCGGGCGAGCACGGCGAGGTCGGCGGCGCACGAGTGGTTGCCGCGGTCGACGATCCCGCTGGCCGACGCGAAGCGCGTGCACGGCAGGTGCATCGCCGCGGCCTTGGCGTTCATCTCGGTCACGAACTGCGCCTCGGTGCCGGCCGCCCGCTGGGCCAGCGCGATCGCCGCGTCGTTGCCCGACGGCAGCAGCAGCCCGTGGAGCATGGCCGACAGGCCGACCCACTTGCCCTTGGGCAGCACCCCGACCCCCGAGCCGGTGTAGCGCAGCGCCTGCCGGGTGACGCGGACCTTGGAGCCCAGGGGCACGCGCTCGACGACCAGCAGCGCGGTCATCATCTTCGTCAGGCTCGCGATCGGCAGCACGCGGGTCGGCAGCCGCCGCCAGAGGACCTGGCCGGTGTCGAGGTCGAACAGCAGGCCCGAGCGCGGCGGCTTCTTGAA
>JACRMD010000202.1 GCA_016215085.1 Solirubrobacterales bacterium
CTACGTCCTGAAGCTCGTCGACTCCGCGGGCCTCGGCGTCGAGGTCACGCCGGGGAGCCTGCCCGGCAGCTACGCGGTCAAGCTCACGGCGCCCGCCACGGCGGAGGAGGACTACGGCAGCGTGGGCCTGACGCTCGAGGGCGGCCCGTTCCCGGTCACCGTGAGCATTCCGGTCTCGGTCATCCCGCCCCCGCTGCCCGAGTGCTACGCCCCGCGCGGCGTGGAGATCCCCGCCGGCACCACGGCCCAGATCTACGTCGAGTGCGAGACCCGCGGCGACGGCGGGGACGGTCGCGACGCGACGCCGGTCGTCGAGGTCGTCGAGGGCCCCAAGCACGGCAAGCTCGGCAAGCCGCGCCGGGGCGAGGGCTGGTCCTACACGCCGGACCGCGGCTTCACGGGCACCGACACCATCCGGATCAAGGCGCACAACGACTACGGCGCGCTGCCGGTGCTGACGATCTCGATCCGCGTGCGCAAGCCGACGCGCTACGAGCTCGACGCGGCGTACGTCCAGCGCGTGTGCGCGGAGGCGCCGCCCGAGACGTCGTGCCGCGCGGGCCGTGGCCGGCGCACCCTCGGCGGCGCCGGGACCGGCAAGGTCAGCCACCGCAACTGGCCGGCGATCACCGGCGTGTACCTGAGCTACTACGACCAGGGCGGCGGGCGCATCGAGGGCGCCGAGCGCAACGACGAGCTGCTCGGCCACCACGGCTCGGACACCATCTTCGGCGGCGCCGGCAGCGACGTGCTGTGGGGCGACTGGGACCCGGAGGACAACAACGGCACGCAGCGCGACACGCTCAACGGCGGCGCCGGGTCGGACTTCATCTACACCAGCCACGGCCGCAACACCGTCTCGGGCGGCGCCGGCAACGACTTCATCTGGGCCTTCTACGGCCACGGCACCATCGACTGCGGCCCGGGCAACGACAAGGTGCGCCTCAGCGGGCGCCGGTCGGCGTACCGCCTGCGCAGCTGCGAGCGCCGCGGGACGTTCTAGGAGCCACGATGTCCGAACACGACCAGCTCGCGCGCGCCCGGGACAGCTACGAGGCGTTCGCGGCCGGCGACCGCGACGCGATCGAGGCCCTCTTCGCCGGCGACTTCACGTTCTCCAGCCCGGCCGACCCGCTGCTCGACCGCGCCGGCTACTTCGAGCGCTGCTGGCCCAACCACCACAACATCGCCGGGTTCGCGATCGTCCGGCTCATCGAGGACGGCGACGAGGTGGTGGTGACCTACGAGGCCCGCCGCGCCGACGGCACGAGCTTCCGCAACACGGAGGTCCTGACCTTCGACGGCGACGGCCGCATCCGCCGCGCCGAGGTCTACTTCGGCTGGGACCTGCCGGACGACGCGGCGGAGGCATAGGGCCGGGTCTACGCGTGCTCGACGGCCAGGCCGGGCGGGCAGATCACGACCGGGCAGGGCGCCCGCCGCACCAGCTCGCGCGAGGTCGAGCCCAGCAGCCCCGCGCGCACCGGCCCGCGGCCGCGCGAGCCGACGACGATCGCCGCCGCGTCGTGCTGCCGGGCCATCGCGCAGAGCGCCGGCGCGGGCGGCCCCTCCGCGACCCCCACGAGCACCGGCGTGCCGTCGTGGCCGGCGGCGACCTCGCCGCGCAGTCCCTCCACCAGCGTGCGGGCGTGGGCGGCCTCCTGGCCACGCGCCTCCTCGGCGGCGAGCGGCACCGCCCCCGCCATCGCGGGCGCGGCCGCCATCAGGGGCGCCATCGCATGCGCCAGCAGCGCCGGCCGGTGCAGGGCGGCGGCGAGTCCCACGCGCGTCGGGCTCGCCGAGCGGGCCCTGGGCGGCGAACGAGTAGTACACCGTGTCGACCGGCGCCTCGGTGCAATGGGCGGCGGTGATGATCACGTCCGGGGCGACGAGCGTGCCCGTGCAGCGCCAGCGATCGCTCGGGTACGTCCCGTCGGAGTCCACGAACCGCAGGATCGCGACGGGTCCTTCCCTACCTCCGACTTCCGTGTGGCGCCGGGCGCCCCTCCCGGCCGAACGCGCGCAAACCTGGCGGATGGTCCAGGTCCGCGGACGCGCGCTCGGGTCCGCCCGAGAGGCCGCCGACACCCCGGGGCATGAGCCCCCATCACCGCCGTGCCGCGGGCGCCCTCGCGGCCCTCGCCCTCGCCTTCACCGCCGCCCCCGCGGCCCAGGCCGCCACCACCGCCGTCTGCAACCAGGCCACCGCCCACTGGCTCGGCGGCGACTACGCCAGCATCGAGCCGCTCGTGGACAGCCCGTCCGTCCGCTTCACCGTCAACCTCAACAAGCTGCCCGCCAACGGCGACGGCCTGTTCACCGCCGCGGCCGTGTCGCCGCCGCTGACGGTCTGCCAGCAGGACGACGGCGGCATCGTCATCTACTAGACGCCGCGACGACCGGCGGCGGCCGATGACCGCAAGCAACGGATCGCCGATGCGTTGCAGCGGGCATGGGTCGCCGCCTCCTCGCCGCCGCCGTCCTCGCGCTCGCCGCCGCCCCCGCGACCGCGCCGGCCGCCGGGCCCCCGCCCGGCTCGCCCGAGTTCCTCGCCCGCGACGCGCAGAACATGCGCGACGCCTACGGGCGCATCATCGGCCCGGGCGGCCAGGTCCAGAACCCCAACTTCGCGCCCGCGCTGGTGCAGGAGGCCACGGAGGTCGGCCTCCAGCAGCTCGCCCAGCAGGTGGCCACGCCGACGCGGCCGGCGATCACGCCGGGCAACGTCTTCCCGGGCTGGAACGCCGGCAACCCGCTGCGCCGCGGCTGGAACGGCAAGCGCGGGCAGTCGGTCGCCGTCTCGTGGACCAACCGCTACGGCGCCCTCATCCGCGGCCACGTCTTCGCCCCGCTGCCCGGCGCGACCGACCCCTACACCAAGAAGCGCCTCAAGCCGCCCTACCCGGGCGTCGTCATCACCACCGGGTCGGTCCAGGGCTCCGAGCGCATGTACTTCTGGCTGGCCCAGGACCTCGCCGAGCGCGGCTACGTGGTCCTGACCTACGACGTCCAGGGCCAGGGCACCAGCGAGACGTTCCCCCACGAGAACGACCAGGTGAACGCCCTGCCGTTCTGCAACCCGTTCGCCGAGCCCCAGGACGAGGAGCAGTACGGCTGCCCGGGCGTGCCCGCGCAGCAGGAGTCCAACTTCACCAAGGGCACCGAGGACGCGCTGACCTTCCTGCTGTCGACGAAGTCCAGGCCGTACCCGAACAAGGGCGGCGAGGACGCCGGCGTCAACGCCTACAACCCGCTCTACGCGCTGCTGGACCGCCGCACGGACTCGCGCACCGCGACGCCCGGCCGCACGACGCGCGTGGCGATCATCGGCCACTCGCTCGGCGCCTTCGCGGTCTCCAAGGTCCAGGGCCGCGACAAGCGGGTCCAGGCGGTCGTCGCCCTCGACAAGCTCCAGGGCGACGGGACGACGCCGAAGGTCCCGGCGCTCGCCGTGCAGTCCGAGTACGGGTTCACCGTCAACCCCTACATCCTCAACAACGGCAGCTCGCTCACGCCCACGCCGGGCGCGCCGGACCAGGGCCCCGACCCGCGGCGCGAGATGGCCACCGGCTTCGACGCGTGGCGCAAGGCGGGCGTCGACGCGATGCTCGTCGTGCCGCGCGCCTCCACGCACCTCGAGTACACCGACATCGCGTACGCCCTGCCGGCCAGCCGCTACGGCCAGGCGCTGACCAGCGTCTACGTCCAGGCCTTCCTGCAGCGCTACCTCCAGCACGACTGGACGGCCGGCACGAAGGGGCTCGCCGCCGGGCAGTGGACCTACCTCGAGCCGGTCGCGGTCGGCCGCTGGGAGCCGGTCACGCTCGAGCGCGACGACCTGCTCAGCTTCTACTACTGCTCGGCCACCGCCCTGCGTGGCCTGACCGAGATCGACCCGGCGAAGGTGGGCGGCTGCTAGGACAGGGTGGGTGCTCGACGTCACCCACTTCACCGACCCCGGCTGCCCCTGGGCCTACTCCGCCTCCCCCGCCTTCGCGGTCCTGCACTGGCGCTACGGCGCCCAGCTGCGCTGGACCCACGTCCTGATCGGCCTGACCGAGAGCGCCGAGCAGTACGCCAGGCGCGGCTACACGCCGACCCGCAGCGCGCTGGGCTACGCCGGCTACCGCCGCTTCGGCATGCCCTTCCAGGTGACGCCGAAGCCGCGCCTGAGCGCCACGTCGCCGGCGTGCCGCGCGATCGTCGCGGCCCGCCTGCAGGATCCCGCGCTCGAGCTGCCGGCCCTGCGCGCGCTGCAGCTCGCGCAGTTCACGACCACCGGCGTGCTCGAGGACCCGGAGACGATCCGCGCGGCGCTGCGGCGCGTCGAGGGCCTCGACGCGGACGCGATGGTGGCGCGCCTGGACGACGAGGACGTCCGCGCCGCCTACGAGGCCGACCGCGCCCGCACCCGCACCGCCGAGGGCTCCCCGACGGAGTTCCAGGGCAAGGCCGCCAACAGCGACGGCCTCGTGCGCTACACCGCCCCGTCGCTCGTCTTCACGGCCGAGGACGGCCGCAGCCTGGAGGCCGGCGGCTTCCAGCCCGTCGAGGCCTACGACGTGGTCGTCGCGAACCTCGACCCGACGCTCGAGCGCCGCCCGCCCACCGGCGACCCCGTCGAGGTGCTCGAGGCGCTCGGCTTCCCGCTCACGACCGCCGAGGTCGCCGCGGCGATGTGCGAGCACCTCGGCATGCCGGACCTCACCGCGGCCGAGGCGGGGCTGATCGCCGCCACCGGCAAGGGCCGCGTCGTCCGCGAGCCGGTCGGCGACGGCTCGCTGTGGTCCCTCGCTTAGCTTCGGCGCCGCGAAGCTGCGCAGTTGCGACTCGTGCCGTGCACGGGGCTCGCGATCCTGCGCGCAGTAGCGGTGCCGGGACGGGCGGGGGGCCGGAGGCGCAGATCCATGGCCGACACCATCCAGGTCCAGCTCCTCGTCCCGGTCCGGGTCCACGCCGACGCGCTCGCCGCCGCGCTGGCGGCGCATGGGCTCGAGGTGACGGCGGTGGCGGCGACGCCCGAGGCGCTCGCCGTGCCCACCCGGGCCGTCGTGGTCGTGGACTGCGGCGGGCCCGAGGGCGCGGCGCCGCTGCGGCGCCTGGTCGCCGTCCGCCCCGGGGTCTGCGCCGTGGCGACCGCGGTGCGCGAGCGCGAGGACGAGGTCGTCGCCTGCGCCGAGGCCGGCGCCGCCGCGCTGGTCACCGCCGCGCAGCCGCTGGACGAGCTCGTCCGGGCCCTCGAGGGCGCCGTCCGCGGCGAGGCCGCCTGCACGCCGGTGGTCGGCGCGGCGCTGCTGCGGCGGCTCACCGAGCTCGCCGCCCGGACGAGCGACCCGGCGGCCGCGGCAGGGTTGACCGCGCGCGAGCGCGAGGTGCTCGGCCTCATCGACGAGGGCCTGTCCAACAAGCAGATCGCCGCGCGGCTGTGCATCGAGTGCGCGACGGTCAAGAACCACGTGCACAACATCCTCGAGAAGCTCCACGTGCACCGCCGCGGCGAGGCCGCCGCCCGGATCCGCGCGCCCGCGCGGATCTAGACCCCGCCCTGGACCGAAGATGGCTCCGACGGCCCATGCGCGCCCCCGGCGGCCGCGAGGACGATCGACCCGCGAGAGGCGAGCGAGCGATCGGAGGACGCGATGGAGGCCGGCGGCAAGGGGCGACGCGCCAAGGATGCGGTGCAGGGCCGGCTGGAGCTCGCGGGCCTGGCCGAGGGCGAGCGGGCGCCCGAGCTCGAGCTCGCGGCGGTCGACGCCAAGGGCGAGCGCCGCCGGGTCGACCTCGGCGACGACGGCTCGTTCACGCTCGACCCCAAGCTGCTGAAGAAGGGCGTCACGCTCGAGCTCGGGACGCCGGGCCTGGAGGAGCCGCGCCGCTTCCGCTACGACGACTTCTTCGCGCGGATCCAGGACGACGCCGTCTACCGCATCCCCGGCCCGGCCTGGCGCGGGTGGCTGCGCTTCCGCGAGTGCGTGACCGGCCGCGTGCGCGTCTGCCGGCCGTGGCGCCCGTGGCTCGAGCCGTTCCCGCTGGCCGAGCTCGCGCCGCTGACGCGGTCGTCGTCGGCCGCGCTGGCCATCGGCTCGCTCAGCCCCGCGCACGTCTTCCCGGGCCTGCGCCGCTGCTGGCCGGTCTGCCAGGGCCGCGTCGAGGTCTTCGTCCGCACCTGCTGCTGCCCGATCGTCGTCCAGCCGCCGGTGATCATCCGCGACATCTGCAAGATCATCGACTGCCGGCGGCTGATCGAGCGCCCGCCGCGGTGGCCGATCCCCGAGCCCGACCCGGGCCCGTTCGACCTGCCCGAGCCCCTGCCCGAGCCCGCGGGGCTGCCCGAGCCCCTGCCGCGGCCCGGCCGCGCCGAGCAGGAGATGGACCACGGGGCGATGTACGCGCTCGAGGACGCGCCAGAGGGCCCCGGCGGCGCGATCGCGCCGGCGCTCGAGGCGAGCGTCGCGCGCGCGGTGCGCCGCGCCGAGGCCGCGGGCGAGGACCCCGAGCGCATCGTGCGCCTGGCCCGCCACCTCACCGCCCTGGTCGCGCTGCCCGCCGCCGAGCAGGTCCGCTACGTCGAGGCGTTCCCGGAGCTGCGCTGGTGGCACTGCACGTGCTCGACGCGCAAGGTCGCCGAGGTCCCGCTGCAGAGCGACGGCCACTTCGACGCGTGCTTCAGCCTCGTGCCGTTCCTGCGGATCGGGTGCCACCGCCGCGTGCTCTACCGCGTCTCGCAGATCATCGGCGGCCAGTGGGTCGTGGTCTACGACGACCTCGCCACCGGCCACAGCCACGGCCTCGACGAGGACGCGCTGCTGGAGGCCGACCCGCGGGCCCGCAGCTGCGACCACCCCGACTGGCCCGGCGGCCGGCCCTTCGCGATCCTCGAGCAGATCGGCAACACGTGGGCCGACACGCTCGTGCACTCCACCGACCAGGACGGCGAGACGTCCTTCGCCGGTCCGCTGGCGGCGACCGACGGCCTGGCCAACGCCGGCCCGGCCACGCTGAACACGAGCACCCCCTACAACCAGCCCTGGGCGACCGGCCTGGCGTTGCGCTACGGCTTCCACCCGGGCCTGCAGGCGCTCGGCATCACGCACTTCCGCACGCGCGTGGTGCGCGTCGACGGCAACGGCGACCCGGTCTCCGAGTTCACCGTCACGGCGCCGGTGTCGTGGCAGAAGTACTACGAGACGCCGTCGGGCGACGTCGGCGTGGAGCCCGTGCTGCTCAACGACGCGAGCCTGGCGGTGGAGGGCCTGTGCCGGATCCCGTACCCCGACCCGGTGTGGCCGTGGCTGGGCGGCCAGTGGCACGTCGTCGTCGACACCACCGAGCTGGTCAGCGGCGTCCCGCGGATGCCCAACGGCCGCTACACGTTCGTGCTCGACCTGTTCAACAACGCCGGCCAGCGCGTGGTGCCCGACAGCTCGCTCGAGGCGCCCGGGGCCGGCGACGCGGGCACGGCGGCGTTCGACCTCCGCCGGCTGGTCGGGCCGATCGGCCCGCCGTCGAGCACCGTCGTGGTGCCGCACAAGGCGCTGGCGAGCCTCTTCTACGTGGACAACCTGCCCACGTACGGCGACATCGAGCAGATCCTGCACGGCGCGACGCCCTCGGCCACCAACTGCCAGTTCCTGGCCGGGCCGGCCGACGACACGGTGGCCCTCCGCTACTCGGCGCGCCAGCTCAACGGGTTCCAGTGGTTCCACCGCATCACGATCAAGCAGGGCCTCACCGGGCCGACGACGACCGCGGTCGAGTCCACCGCCAACGTGTCGTCGGGGGACACGCCGTCGCTGAGCTTCTCCTCGCTGCTGGGCAGCGAGACGAAGTGCGCGTTCTCGGCGAACCTCGCCGTGCTCGCGCGCCACACCAACGGCTTCGGACGCGTGAGCGCGTACGACCGCTACGACGTGGCGGCCTTCGCGCTCGAGATCACGGCCGGGCCCTGACCCGGCCCGGCCCGAGGAAGGAGGCCGCATGGCCGCACACGAGGAGAGCCTCGCAAAGGTCATGGAGGAGGCCAACGCCACCTTCGGCCGACTGGCCGAGGCGGCGGAGGCCGCCGGGCGCGAAGGGCAGCCCGTGCGCGTGGCGGACGTCACCCGCAAGGCGGGGATGGAGCTCGACGAGCGGGTGATCGGGGAGCTGCACCTCCCCGAGCTCGTCTTCCCGCATCCCTGGCTGCCCTGGTACTGCTGGTTCCCGTGGCGCCCCATCTGGTGCTGGTGGTGGCGCTGGCGGTACCCGTGGTACCCGTGCTGCCCGTGGTGGTGGCATCGCTGCCACCCCTGGCTGTGAGCTAGGCCGGCTGCGGCGCGGGCTCGGGCTCGCGCCGCCGCAGGCCCCGGGGCGCGCCCCAGGGCCACAGCGCCGAGACGGCCGGGCGCAGCTGCGGGTCCGACCCGTAGACGAGCAGGACGAGCATGGCGCCGTAGATCGGCAGGTGCCCGAGCAGCTCCTCGGTGCGGCGACGAGCACGATCGCCTGCGGCAGCGCGCCCGAGATCAGCAGCAGCCCGAACAGCACCTCGATGCCGCCGGCGAGGCGGGCGAACTCGAGATGGCTCATGTCCAGCCCCACCTGCTGGGCGACGTTGAGCTCGCTGTGGTGGGTGAGGAACTCGACGGCCAGCGACGGCACGGCGAGCTTCTCGACGAAGGCGACGACGATCAGCGCGAGGCCCGCGGCGACGCGCAGGGACCAGATGCCGCGGGCGGCCTGGGCGAGCGAGGGCTCGGTCGCGCGGCCGGTCTCGTGGTCGGCCGACCAGCGGCCGGGGCCGACGGCCACGACGAAGACGGCGAGGCCGAGCAGGTCGACGCGCTGCAGGACGGCGGAGAACCCGAACTCGAGCATGCCCAGCGGGCCGGCGGCGATCAGCAGCCACGCGGCGGCGCGGGTGTGCCAGCCGGTCGCCATCCCGACGGCCACGACCGCCATGACGGCCCCGAGCAGGATGCCGGCCACGTCGGCCTGGAGGTCCATCGCCGGCGAGAGGTAGACGCCCATCGACAGCAGGCCGATGAGCGAGACCGCCAGGTGCAGGCGGATCGCGAAGGGCATGAACGGCGCCAGGCGCGCCAGCCACGGGACGTCGACGCCCGGGAACGCCGAGGCGACCAGCCGGACGGCGAGCGTCAGGACCAGCGCGGCGGCGAGGAGGAGGAGGGTGAGGCCCTGACCGGCGAACGACCAGTCGAGGGCGTGCGAGCCCGTGTCGAACCAGAGCTCATGAGCGAGGGGGAGGTTGAGCATGCCCCCAGCATCGCCACGGAGCGCGCGGTTCGTCCCCGCAATGCACCGCGATTGCGCTGCGGCAAAGCCGCATGCCGGCGGCGACGATCCGCCAGGCGCGGTGCGGCCACCCCGAAACGACGAACGCCCCGGCCGTCATGGCCAGGGCGCTTGCCGGGAAAGGTCAAGGCACCAGACGCAAGGAGGAAGAAGAACGTCTGAGCCCGAGGGGACTGCTACCCGCCTCATCGGCATCGCACACGCGGTTCTTGAGGCGATCAGGACAAGTCGCGCGTGAGGTCCGGCAGCGAGCTCTCGAAGTTGCGCCGCACCGCGCCGGCCGCGGCCGCGTGGTCGCCCCGCTCGAGCGCCTCCACGACCGCGTCGTGCTCGGCCGCGGAGCGCTCGTTGCGCCCCTTGTCGTTGAAGTACGTGCGCTCGTAGCGCAGCAGCGCGGCCTTGGCCGCCGTGTGGCTCTCGATGAGCTGCTCGTTGCCGCAGCTCGCGACGAGCAGGCGGTGGAAGTCGTCGTCGGCGTCGACGGCCTCGGCCTCGCCGGTGGCCGCCCGCAGGCGGTCGTTGGCGGCGCGCAGCGCGGCGAGGTCCTCGGGCGAGAAGCGCGGGCAGGAGCGCAGGGCGATGCCCTCCAGGAGGATCGCGACGACGTAGAGCTCGCGGGCCTCGCCCTCGCTGCGGGGCGGCAGCCGGTAGGCGCCCTCGCCGTCGCGCTGGACGAAGCCGCCGCGCTCGAGGCCGGCGAGCGCGGCCGCGACGTGCTCCTCGTCCACGCCGGTGCGCTGGGCGATCTCGGCCGGGACGGCACGGCTCACCGTCCCCAGCGTGCTGAGCAGGAGCCGGGGATCCATCCTCGGTGCGAGCCTTCCACGCTCGCACGGGGATGGCAAGGTCGCCGCCTACAGGTGCTCGGCGTCGGGCGCGCGGAGAAGCCGCACGGTGCGGCGGCCGCCGGCGATCGCCTTCTGCCATGGCCCGGTGCCCTCGAGGTCGGGGCCCGCGTCGAGCAGCAGCGCGGCGAGCACGAGCGCGTCGTCCTGTGGCTGCGGCGGTGACGCGTAGGTGCGGTCGTGGCGGCCGGTCAGGCCGGGGCTGAAGCGGTCCTCGACCTGCACGGTGAAGCAGGGGCCGAGGGTGAGGGCGAGCTGGGGGTCGTCGGACGGGGGCGCCACGGCACGCAAGCCTCGCATGCCGGGCGCCCGCGTCGTGCAACGTGGCTGGCTAGCCGCCGCAGACCGGCCAGGGCGAGGTGCCCTCGGCCGCCAGCAGCGCGGCGGCGCGCTGGTCCTGCTCGGCCTCGGGGGCCGCGGCGGGGTCGCCGCTGCCGCCCATGGCGCGCCAGGTGGCGCGCGTGAACTGGTACTTGCCGCGGTAGCGGCCGTCGGCCGACACGGCGGTCGGGTCGCCGCCGGACTCGCACCGGGCGATCTGCTCGAGCGTCGCACTGCCGCCGGAGGCCTGCGCGCTCGTGGCCGGCGCCTGGAGGCCGAGCGCGGCGCGGGTCTGCGGGCCCACCACGCCGTCGACGGCCAGGCCCTGGCGGCGCTGGAAGCGGCGCACGGCGCGGGCGGTCCGCGCGTCGAAGCTGCCGGTGACGCTGATGCCCAGCGCCTGCTGCAGCGCGCTGACGCGGTCGCCGGACGTGCCGGCGGTCAGCATCCCGCTGCTCGAGGGCGCCCTGGCGGTCTCGTGGCCGAGGGCGAAGGGCGCGCCCAGCGCGAGGACGCCGGCGACCATCGCGGCGGTGACCGAGCCGCCGCGGCGGCGCCGGCGGCGGCGCAGCGACTCGAGCCTCAGCGCGACGACGCGGCGCCGGGCGCGCGAGCGGTGCAGCGACTCCTCGGCGCGGCGCGCGAGGTCGTGGCGATCGGGCGCTGGCGCGCCGTGGGGATCGTGGGGCACTGCGGGACGTCCTCCTGCTCTTCACGCCTACGGGGTTAGCTGACGGGCTCGCGCTGGAAGAGCTGCGCTACGCCGGACGTGGCCGGCGATTCGCCCCATGGCCCGGGTCGGGCCAGGTGGGTCCCCCGCTCCCGTGGCGGCTGGCGCCCCGGGACTCGGCTTGGGTTGGTCCCCGACAGGCAAGCACAAACAGACGACGGACGCCGCCTCGTACACTCCTCGAGGAGGCCCGATGCCCCCCGTCCCCTCCCCCTCTCGCGAGCGCCGCGACAACGACCGCCAGCCGACCCCCTGGCGGGTCGAAGGCGCGCCCGAGGAGCCCGAGAAGCGCACGCGGCTGGGCATGCCGCGACCGCCCGGCGGCCGGCGGTTCCTCTGGTTCGTCCTCGCCCTGCTGGTCCTCAACGTCGCGTTCGCGTCGCTGGTCCCGGACCGCACGAGCCGGATCGACGTGCCCTACACGCAGTTCCTCAGCGAGGTCGACAAGGGCAACGTCAAGGAGGTCACCTCCAAGGGCGACGACATCCAGGGCGAGTTCAAGAAGGCCGTCGACCCGCAGGACTCCGACAAGTCGCCCGACACGGAGTTCGCGACGTTCCGCCCGGCGTTCGCCCCCGCCAACGACCAGCTGCTGGCCGAGCTGCGCGGCCAAGGCGTCGTCGTCAACGCCAAGCCGCTGGAGACCGGCCGGTCGTTCCTCGTCGACTTCCTGCTGTTCTTCGGCCCGACGATCCTGCTCGTCGGCCTCTTCGTCTGGCTCGGCCGCCGTGCCGCGAACGCCGCCGGCGGTGGCCTGGGCGGCCTCGGCCGCTCGCGCGCCAAGCGCTACGAGGGCACGCAGACGCGCGTGACCTTCGCCGACGTCGCCGGCATCGACGAGGCCGAGGAGGAGCTCGTCGAGATCGTCGACTTCCTGCGCAACCCGGACAAGTACCGCCGGCTGGGCGCGGCGATCCCGAAGGGCGTGCTGCTCTCCGGGCTGCCCGGCACCGGCAAGACCCTGCTCGCCCGCGCGGTCGCCGGCGAGGCCGACGTGCCGTTCTTCTCCATGTCGGCGAGCGAGTTCATCGAGATGGTCGTCGGCGTCGGCGCCTCGCGCGTGCGCGACCTCTTCGAGCAGGCCAAGAAGGTCGCGCCCGCGATCATCTTCATCGACGAGCTCGACGCGATCGGGCGCCAGCGCGGGGGCGGCACGTCGCTCGGCGGCCACGACGAGCGCGAGCAGACCCTCAACCAGATCCTCACGGAGATGGACGGGTTCACCGGCACCGAGGGCGTCATCGTCCTCGCCGCCACCAACCGCCCCGACGTCCTCGACGCCGCGCTGCTGCGCCCCGGCCGCTTCGACCGCCGCATCGCGGTCAGCCCGCCGGACGTCGTCGGCCGCCAGAAGATCCTCGAGGTCCACACGCGCTCGGTGCCGCTGGCCGACGACGTCGACCTGCAGCGGATCGCGGCGACGACGCCGGGCATGGTCGGCGCCGACCTGCGCAACCTCGTCAACGAGGCCGCGCTGCTCGGCGCGCGCCGCGGCCACGAGCGCGTGACGAGCTCGGACTTCTACGACGCCTTCGAGAAGATCGTCCTGGGCGCCGAGCGCCGCATCACGCTGTCGGTGCAGGAGCGCGAGCGCACGGCCTACCACGAGGCCGGCCACGCGATCCTCGGCATGCTCGAGCCGGGCGCCGACCCGGTGCGCAAGGTGTCCATCGTCCCGCGCGGCCGCGCGCTCGGCGTCAC
>JACRMD010000312.1 GCA_016215085.1 Solirubrobacterales bacterium
GGTGCCGGTGCGCGTCGGCGCCGGCTCGCGGGTGAAGCGGCCCTCGCGGTCCTCGCCGGTGGCGCCGCGCTCGATCTCCTCCAGCGAGCGGTCCTTCGTCTCGGGCACGCGGGCCGCGAAGAAGACGAACGCCAGGACGCCCATCGCGGCGTACAGCCAGAAGGTCTCCGCCCGGCCGATGCCGTGCACGAGCGTCAGGAAGGTGAACGAGATCGCGAAGTTCGCGGCCCAGTTGGCGACGGTGCAGGCCGCCATCGCCGAGCCCCGGATCTTCAGCGGGAAGATCTCGGCGATCATCAGCCAGAAGACGGGGCCGAGGCCGATGGCGAAGAACGCGATGTAGGCGGTCAGGCCGACGAGCGCCAGCCAGTTGGCCGAGTCCTGCAGCGAGCCCGACGAGAAGAACACGCCGAGCAGCACCAGCGACGCGACGCAGCCGGCGGTGCCCACCAGCAGGAACGGCCGGCGGCCGACCCTGTCGAGCAGCACGACCGCGATGATCGTCGCCACCAGGTTGGTGATGCCGACGCCGAGCGCCTGGGTCACCGCCGCGTCGGCCTTCAGGCCGGCGTCCTCGAGGATCGTCGGCGCGTAGTAGATGACGGTGTTGACGCCGATCAGCTGCTGGAAGATCGCCAGCGCGAGCCCCACGACGAGCATCGGCCGCGCGGCCTGGGCCAGCACGTCGCGCCACGTGCCCTCCTCGGCCGCCGACCTGCGGATCTCCTCGACCTCGTCGTCGACCTCGCCGCGCTCGCGGATCCGGCAGAGGACCGCCCGCGCCTCGTCGTCGCGGCCCTGCTCGAGCAGCCACCGCGGCGAGCGCGGCTGGCGCAGCATGCCGAGCATCAGGAAGACGCCCGGCACGACGCCGATGCCGAGCATCCAGCGCCACTCGTGCGCGACGTCCTTGAGCGCGAAGTTGACGATGTACGCGGCGAGGATGCCGGTGACGATCATCAGCTGGTTGAACGACACCAGGCCGCCGCGCAGGTGCTGGGGCGCGAGCTCGGAGATGTACATCGGCGCGACGAACGACGCGCAGCCGACGGCCAGGCCGAGCACGAACCGGGCGGCGATCAGCGTCGTGACGTCGGGCGCCAGCGCGCAGCCGAGGGCGCCGACGATGTAGACGACGCCGGCGACGATGGTCGTGTCGCGGCGGCCGAAGCGGTCGGCCGACCAGCCGGCCATGATCGCCCCGGCGACCGCGCCGAGCAGGAGCGCGCCGACGACGGCCTGCTGCTCGAAGCTGGACGCGCCGAGGTCGTCCTTGAGGTAGAGCAGGGCGCCCGAGATCACGCCCGTGTCGTAGCCGAAGAGGAAGCCGCCGAGGGCCGCGACCAGCGCCAGCCGCACGACGAACCGGTTGCTGCCCCGGAGGGCCTCACGCAGGAACGTCATGCGCGCGGACTTCCCGCTCGTTGCAGATGGCACGCGCGGACGGCGCTCCGTCTGACGGTGCCCTGAGGCGTGCGGACACGCGTCCGCCAGGGGCGGCGCAGGCTCAAGATCGCCGCTCCAGCGCCGATCCAGCCGACTGATGCGGTTCGACTTCGCCCAGCTCCTGCTCGACGTGCTCGATCGCCGTGCGTCCGACCTGCACATCACGGCGGGGTCGCACCCGATGGTTCGCGTGCGCGGCCGCCTGACGCCCATGGACGACTACCCCGTCCTGGACCCGACGGACACGCGCGAGATCGTCTACTCGATCCTCAACAACGACCAGCGGCAGCGGCTCGAGACCGACTGGCAGCTGGACTTCGCGTACGCGGTCCCGGGCACGGCCCGCTTCCGTGTGAACGCGTACCTCCAGCGCTCGGCGATCGGCGCGGCCTTCCGCCTGATCCCGTCGACGATCGTCCCGATCGACGACCTCGGCCTGCCGCCCGTCGTCCACGACTTCTGCACCAAGCCGCGCGGCCTGGTGCTCGTGACCGGCCCGACCGGCTCGGGCAAGTCCACCTCGCTGGCCTCGATGATCGACGAGATCAACGACTCGCGCGAGGAGCACATCCTCACGATCGAGGACCCGATCGAGTTCCTGCACTCGCACAAGAAGTGCATGATCAACCAGCGCGAGCTGGGCTCGGACGCCACGACCTTCGCCGCGGCCCTGAAGGCCGCGCTGCGCCAGGACCCCGACGTCATCCTCGTCGGCGAGATGCGCGACCTCGAGACGATCTCGACCGCGCTGACCGCCGCGGAGACCGGCCACCTCGTCTTCGCCACGCTGCACACGCAGAGCGCGCCGCAGACGATCGACCGCATCATCGACGTCTTCCCGTCGCACCAGCAGGACCAGGTGCGGGTGCAGCTCTCGGTCGCCCTGCAGGGCGTGATGACCCAGACGCTGATCCCGACGATGGACGGCTCGGCCCGCGTCGTGGCCTGCGAGACGCTCGTGCCGACCCCCGCGGTCTGCTACCTGATCCGCGAGGGCAAGACGCACCAGATCCTGTCGGCCATGCAGACCGGCGGCTCGACCGGCATGCAGACGCTGGACACCGCGCTCGCGACGCTCGTGCGCCAGGGCAAGATCAGCCAGCGCATGGCCGAGTCCCGCTCGTCGACCCCCGAGGAGCTCCGGCGGCTGCTGGGGACCGGCTCGGGGATGGGCATGGGGATGGCGGCCTAGACCATGGCCACCTACGTCTTCAAGGCGATGGACCTCACCGGCGCGAAGGCCGGTGGGGAGGTCGAGGCGGAGAGCAAGCAGCACGTCGCCGAGCAGCTCAAGCAGCGCGGCCTGATCGTCCTGGACATCTCGGACAAGCACGCGTCCAAGGAGCTGAAGCTCGGCTTCAAGCGCGTCAAGGCCGGCGACCTGACGATCATGACCCGCCAGCTCTCCACGATGGTGAGCTCGGGCATGACGATCCTGCGCGCGCTGTATGTGCTCGAGTCGCAGACCGAGAACGAGGTGCTCGCCGAGACCATCGTCAAGGTCCGCAAGGACGTCGAGGCCGGCCTGCCGTTCTCCGACGCGCTGGAGCGCCACCCCAAGGTCTTCAACCAGCTCTTCGTCGCGATGGTCCGCGCCGGCGAGACCGGCGGCGTGCTCGACTCGTCGCTGATCCGCGTGGCCGACCAGCTCGAGGCCGACGACGCCCTCAAGCGCCAGGTCAAGGCCGCGATGGCCTACCCGCTGGTCGTCATGGGCTTCGCGTTCACGGTGCTCATCGCGCTCGTGGTCTTCCTCGTCCCGGTGTTCGTCGGCGTCTTCAAGCAGTTCGGCGGCGACCTGCCCACCATCACGAAGTTCACGGTCGCGATCTCCAACACGATCACCGGCTACTGGTGGGCGCTGATCGCCGGCACGGTGGGCGTCGTCTTCGGCTTCAAGAAGTGGAAGGCCACCGACCGCGGCCGGGCGATGTTCGACAGCTTCAAGCTGCGGATCCCGATGAAGATCGGCGACATCGTCCAGAAGATCGCGCTCGCGCGCTGGTCGCGCACGCTGTCGGCGCTCGTCTCCGCGGGCGTGCCGCTGCTGCAGGCGCTCGACATCACCTCCAAGACGGCCGGCAACCACGTCGTCGAGCAGGCGATGTCCAACGTCATCGACTCGGTCAAGCAGGGCGGCACGATCTCCGAGCCGCTGAAGGCCTCGCCGGTCTTCCCGGGCATGGTGTCGCACATGGTCGGCGTCGGCGAGGAGACCGGCGCGCTGGACACGATGCTGACGAAGATCGCCGACTTCTACGAGGACCAGGTCAACGCCGCGGTCAAGCAGCTCACCTCGATCCTCGAGCCCGTGATGATCGTCTTCGTCGGCGGCATGGTCGGCTTCATCGTCATCTCGATGTACATGCCGCTCTTCAAGGTGTACGACCAGATCCGCTAGTACGGTCGTCCGGCCGGACGCATGAGCCGTAGTCTCCCCCGATGCGGCACCGGTCGGGGGCGGGGATGGTCGATCGCATGACTCTCCGCCTGCCCGCCGCCGTCGTCGCCGCGGTGCTCCTCGCGCTGCCCGCTGCCGCCTCGGCGACCACGACCGCCACGCGCGCGGGCAACGCCATCACCATCACGGGCGATGACGGGGTCAACGTCATCTCGGTGAACAACGTCGGCGACTTCATCATGTACGAGGACAAGTCGGGCCCCGGCATCGTCGCCGGCGCGGGCTGCTACCAGGAGAACCCGTCGCTCATCAACTGCGGCAAGGGCGGCTTCGGGCTGAAGGCCACCATCACGCTCGGCGGCGGCGACGACACCTACGACGACCGCCTGCCGCGGACCGACTGGCCGGTCGTCGACCTCGACGCCGGTGACGGGAACGACACCGTCAACGGCTCCTACGGCAACGACGTCCTGCGCGGCGGCGCCGGCAACGACACCCTCCGCGGCATCGGCGGCGACGACCAGATCGACGGCGGCCCCGGCGACGACACGATCCACGGCGGGGCGGACAACGACACGGTCGTCGGCGGCCCGGGCCGCGACTCGATCAGCGGCGACGGCGACTACAGCGGCAGCAGCTTCGGCGGCAACGACACCATCCAGGCGCGCGACGACGAGATCGACCAGGTCGCCTGCGGCTTCGGGGCGGACTCGGCCGTCCTCGACGCCGCCGACGTGGTCGACCAGGTCACCGACTGCGAGGCCGTCGACCGGCCGGCAGCAGGCGGCGGGGGTGGATCCACGCCTACGCCCACGCCCGCGCCCTCGCCGCCCGCCGCAACCCCGGCCCCCGCGGCGCTCGCCGTGACGCTGGCCAGGCCCAAGCGCACCGGCCTGCGCGCGCTGGCGGCCGGCAGGCCCGTCGCGGTCACCGCGACGATCTCCCAGCCCTGCGCCGCGACGCTGAAGCTCACGGTGAGCGCGGCGGAGGCGCGGCGCGCCAAGCTCGGACGCACGAAGCTGACGCTCGCGTCGGCCGTCAAGGCAGCGCCGGCCGGCACGCTGCGCGCGTCCTTGAAGGTCAAGAAGGCCTACAGGTCGAAGCTCCGGCGCCTGAAGCGGCTGAAGACGACGCTGTCGATCGCCTGCGCGGGCGCCTCGGGCACGACCACCGCCCAGACGATGAGCATCACGCTGACGCGCTGAAGGCGCCCCGGCTTCATCCCGATCGCGATCCTGCGGCCCTGACCGCGCGCGGCGGAAGCCGCGACGGCCGTTGCGCTCGGGCGGCCGGGCGGCGAGCAGGCGCTCGGTCGCGTCGAGGATCGCGGCGGCGTTGCGCTCGGCGACCGCGCGCCGGTGGTCGACGGTCACGCGGTCGCCTCGGCCGGCGTCGCGTGGCGGGCGTGCGCATCGCAGGTGTACTCGTCGAGGCGCAGCAGCATCGCGACGAGCATCGCCGGGAGCATGATCGCGTGCTCGAGGCCCATGGGCGCGCCGAAGTCGGTCATCGCGCCGGAGGCCAGCAGGCCGATGACGCCGAACGTGGGCACGATCTCGGCGTAGTGGCGGACGAAGCGGCGGGTGCGGGTCGAGTGCATGTGCGGGTCCACTGGGCCGCCGCCAGCGCGGGCGACACCGCCCCGGGCGAGGCGTTGCGCGAGGCGCAGGCCGGGCTCTCGCCGGCTACGCGGCGGGCCGCTGCGCGGCCAGCGCGGCGTCGAGCGTGTCGGCCACGCTCAGCACGCGGTGCAGCTGCGTGGCCTGCAGGACGTCGCGCAGCCGATCGGAGGGAGCGGCGATGACCAGGTGCGTGCCCGCGCCGCGCAGGCGGCGCTCCTCGCCGACGATCGTGCGCAGCCCCGAGGAGTCGCAGAAGGAGACCTGCGAGCACTCGAGCACCACCAGCGGGCAGTCCGCGAGCCCCTGGATCGCCGCCTGCAGCTCGGGCGCCACCGCCATGTCGACCTCCCCGCGCACCGCGACGACGGCGGCGCCGGGCCGGGTGGTCACCTGGAGGCCGAACTCGTCGGGAAGGGCGGTTGCGTCGAGGGGCATGGAGGCCTGCGGGCGCTGCGGCGCCGTCGATGGTCCCCCACAGCATGCCAGCCCAAACGCGCCCGGACGCAGCTTCGATCAGGCGCGGCGGCGCAGCAGCACACGGGTGCGGATCCAGGTGCAGCCGCCCTTGGCGGCCCGTGCGGCGCCGGCCCGCCGCGGCGCGCAGAAGACGACCAGCAGCGGGTAGGTGCGCCCGGCCGCCCACTTCACCGAGCCGTCGGGCCGCCGCGTCACCCGCATCGAGCCCGTGAAGCGCCGGCCGCGGACGCCGCCACGGGCGCGCACGGGGTCGACCACGTGGATGCCGACGAGCACCTGCTCGAGCCGCGCGGGCCGGCGGTCGAAGTCCAGCCGCAGCTCGAGGCGCTGCGTGCCGGCGAAGCCGAAGCGCGCCCGGTCGAGGTGCACGGCGCGCTCGGTGGTGCCGGGCGCGGCGAGCAGGAGGGCGGACGCGGCGGCGTGCGCGAGCAGCATGCAGCCAGTACACCGGGGCGGCCGTCGCGGTTCCCGTAGTTGCCCGCACGCGCGCGCGGGGGCTGCGCGGATGGCGACGCCGCGGCCGCGCGGGACGCTGCGGGCATGTCCACCACGCTTCACGACGCGGCGCAGGAGTTCCTGGCGCAGCACACGATCGCCGTTGCCGGCGTGTCGCGCGACCCCAAGCAGGCGGCGAACCTCGTCTACCGGCGGCTGCGCGAGCACGGCTACCGCGTCTTCCCGATCAACCCCAACGCGACCGAGGTCGAGGGCGACCCGTGCTACCCCGGCGTCGAGGCGCTGCCGGAGCCGGTCGACGGCGTCGTCGCCGTGACCACCCCGGCGGTGGCGCTGGAGATCGCGCGCGGGTGCGCGGCGGCCGGCGTGCCGCGGCTGTGGCTGCACCGCGGCATCGGCCAGGGCTCCACCTCGCCCGAGGCCGTGGCGTTCTGCCACGAGCACGGCATCAAGGTGATCCCCGGCGGCTGCCCCAACATGTACGGCGTCCTGTCGGACCCCGGCCACCGCTGCATGCGCGTCCTGCTGACCGCGACGCACAGGATCCCGCGCGAGCTCACCCCGGCGTGACGGAAGCGGCGGCGATGCACCGTTCGTAGGACGAATGCACGCCGGAACCGTCTCCCCGCTGCGGCTCCCGCAGGACGCCGGGCCCGCCGTCGGGCGAGCCCGGCGCCACGCCGCGCGCCGCTACGTGGCCGTCGCGCTCGCCGCCGCGACGGCGATCCTCACCGGCGCCATGGTCCTCGGCGCCGACCCCGCGCCCACGCCGCTCGTGCGCGCCGCGCCGCCCGGCGCGACGCTGGCCGACGCCGCGCGCGCCGCCGACCGCGGCGACGTCCTGACCGCCGTCGGCATCGCCGCCGACCTGGGCCAGCCCGAGCAGGACCGCATCCGGCGCAAGATCAGCCGCGTGCTGGCCGCCCAGGCCGCGGCCGCCGTCGCCGCCGGCGAC
>JACRMD010000313.1 GCA_016215085.1 Solirubrobacterales bacterium
CTGCGCGGAGATGGTCGCAGGCGGCACGCTGCGCCGGCTGAACCCCCAGAAGCGCCCCAACAGCTACCTCGCGTGGAGCGATCCGGGCGACGTCGCGCGCGTCGAGGACCGCACGTTCATCTGCGCCGAGCGCGAGGAGGACGCCGGCCCGACGAACAACTGGCGCCCGCCGGCGGAGATGCGCGAGGAGATGAACGACCTCTTCTCGGGCGCGATGCGCGGTCGCACGATGTACGTCGTGCCGTTCTCGATGGGCCCGCTGGGCTCCGACAAGTCCCACGTCGGCGTGCAGCTCACGGACTCGCCGTACGTGGCGGTCTCGATGCGGATCATGACCCGCATGGGCACCGGCGCCCTCGAGGTGCTCGGCGAGGACGGCGAGTTCGTCCCGTGCGTGCACTCGATCGGCGCGCCGCTGGCCGAGGGCGCCGACGACGTGGCGTGGCCGACCAACGCCGAGACGAAGTACATCGTCCACTACCCCGAGACCCGCGAGATCTGGTCCTACGGCTCGGGCTACGGCGGCAACGCGCTGCTGGGCAAGAAGTGCTTCGCGCTGCGGATCGCCTCGATCATGGCGCGCGACGAGGGCTGGATGGCCGAGCACATGCTCATCCTCAAGCTCACGTCGCCCGAGGGGAAGGTCAAGTACGTCACCGGCGCCTTCCCGAGCGCCTGCGGCAAGACGAACCTGGCGATGCTCATCCCGACCCTCGAGGGCTGGACCGTCGAGACCGTCGGCGACGACATCGCGTGGATGAAGTTCGGCGACGACGGCCGCCTCTACGCGATCAACCCCGAGGCCGGCTTCTTCGGCGTCGCGCCCGGCACGGGCTACGACACCAACCCGAACGCCATGAAGGCGATCGAGCAGAACGCCGTCTTCACCAACTGCGCGCTGACCGACGACGGCGACGTGTGGTGGGAGGGGATGACCAAGGAGCCGCCGGCCCACGCCATCGACTGGCACGGCAACGACTGGACCCCGGAGGCCGACCACCCGGCCGCGCACCCCAACGCGCGGTTCACGGTGCGCGCCGACCAGGCGCCGTCGATCGCCGCCGAGTGGGAGGACCCCGCGGGCGTGCCGATCGACGCGTTCCTCTTCGGCGGGCGCCGCGCGACCGTCGTGCCGCTGGTCCGCGAGGCGTTCGACTGGGACCACGCGGTGTTCCTCGGCGCGACGATGAGCTCCGAGCAGACCGCCGCCGCGTTCGGCACGGTCGGCCAGCTGCGCTTCGACCCGTTCGCGATGCTGCCGTTCTGCGGCTACAACATGGCTGACTACTTCGGCCACTGGCTCGACATCGGCGTGCGCGGCGACACCGCCAAGCTGCCGAAGGTCTTCTACGTCAACTGGTTCCGCAAGGACGACGACGGGAAGTTCCTGTGGCCGGGCTTCGGCGAGAACTCGCGCGTGCTCGAGTGGGTCTTCCGCCGCTGCGACGGCGAGGTCGAGGCCGTCGAGACCCCGATCGGCAACGTCCCGCGCCCCGAGGACCTCAACACCGACGGGCTCGACCTGTCGGCGGACCAGCTCCAGGAGCTGCTGACCGTCGACGACGAGAAGGTCAAGGCCGAGCTGCCGCAGGTCGAGGAGCACCTCGCCAAGTTCGGCGACCGGCTGCCCGGCCCGGTCCGGGACCAGCTCGACGCGCTCAAGCAGCGCCTGGGCTAGCCGCTCTGGAGCACCGCCGGGTCCGGCATGCGCCGTTGCGCACGTTCGGACCCGGCGTCGTCGCGGTACGGTCCTCTTGTGACCGTGACGGAGGAGGTGGTCGCCCTCGCGCGCGAGCGCGTCAACGGGGACCGGGACGACGCCCTCGCCGCCTTCGCACGCGCCTACCTGCGCCGCCCCGTCGGCGCCCGCGACGACGAGCGCACCGACCCCGAGGCGGTGCTGGCCGAGGTCCGCGGCGCCTTCGCCCTGGCCGACCGCCGCGACGGCGCGCCGATCGCCGTCCGGGCCTTCACGCCCACCAAGGCCGAGCACGGCTACGAGGCCGCGGGGTCGGTCCTGGAGACCAACACCGACGACCTGCCGTTCCTGGTCGACTCGGTCTCCCACGAGCTGCGCGCCCGCGGCCACCACGTCGCCCGCGTCGTGCACCCGATCGTCGGCGTGGTCCGCGACCGCGGCGGCGCGATCGAGCGCGTCTGCCACCCGCGCGAGGGCGAGCGCGAGTCCGTCATGCACTTCGAGCTCGGCGCCGTCATCGCGCCCGAGGAGCTCGCCGCGCTCGAGGACGCCGTCCGCGCGATCCTGGCGACCGTCGCCGCCGTCGTGCGCGACTTCGCCGACATGGAGGGCGCGCTGCAGCGGATGGCGAGCCTGGCGCGCGGCGCCCTGGGCGGGGAGGAGGCCGAGGAGGTCGTCGCCTTCCTGGACTGGGTGCGCGACGGCCACTTCGTCTTCCTGGGCTTCCGCGAGGAGGAGCGCGACGGCGAGGGCGCGATGCGCCCGGTGCCCGGCAGCGGCCGCGGCCTGCTGGCCGAGCCCCGCGCCGGCGAGGTGCCGCCACCGCTGCGCATCCCCGGCCACGACCCGCCGCCCGCCGGCCCGCGCGAGGCCGACGTCCTCGCGGTGTCGAAGACCAGCGCGCTGTCGCCGGTGCACCGGCGCGAGCCGATGGACGCGATCGTCGTGCGCCGCGTCGACGACGACGGCAAGGTCATCGGCGAGGCGCGGCTGCTGGGCCTGTTCACCCACCGCGCCTACGGCGAGCCGGCCAGCTCGACGCCGCTGCTGCGCCGCCGCCTGCGGCGCATCGTCGAGGCCGAGGACCTCATCGACGGCTCCCACGACTGGAAGGCCGCCGTCGCGCTCTTCGACAGCTTCCCCAAGGACGAGCTGTTCGCCGCGCCGCTGGACGACCTGCGCGCCACGCTCATCTCGCTGCTCATGCTGCAGGGCGACGACGTGCGGCTGCTGGGCCGCCGCTCGGGCGACCGTCGCAGCGCCTCGCTGGTCGCCGCGCTGCCGCGGCCACGCTACTCGCCCGCGGTGCGCGAGCAGCTGCGCGAGCTCGTCGCCACCGCGTTCGAGACCGGCCGCGTCGACGACCACGAGGTCCTCGGCGAGGGCGACCGCGTCCAGGTGCACTTCGCCGTCCACAGCGCCGGCGGCCTGCCCGACGTCGACGTCGACGAGCTCGAGCGCCGCCTCGTCGTGCTGGCCCGCACGTGGTTCGACCGCACCGGCGAGGTGCTCGCGCGCGTGCACGGCGACGAGCGCGGCCGGATGCTCGCCGCCCGCTGGCTGCGCCGGCTGCCCGAGTCCTACCGCGCCGCCGTCGACCCCGAGGTCGCGGCCGAGGACGTGCGCTGCTTCGAGGCGCTGGCCACCGGCGCCGACCCGTTCCTCGTCGGGCTGCAGCCCGAGCGCGGCCCGGACGGCGCGCCGCGCACGCGCGTCGCCCTCTACAAGCGCGGCCCGAAGGTCGAGCTGTCGCAGGCCACGCCGATGCTCGAGCACCTCGGCCTGCGCGTCATCGAGGAGCTGCCGGTCCGGCTGCGGGGCGAGGACGAGACCTGGCTGCAGGCCTTCGCCGTCCTCAACGCCACCGACCAGGCGCTCGAGCTCGAGGACGCCGGCGACCGCATCGCCGACGCGCTGGCCGCCGTGTGGCGCGGCGACGCGGAGTCCGACTCGCTCAACCGCCTGGTCGTCACCGCCGGGCTGACCTGGCGCCAGGTGCAGGTGCTGCGCGCCTACCGCCGCTACCGCCAGCGGATCGGCTCGCGCTACACCGAGTCCTTCCAGAACGACGTCATCGCCGCCAACGCGGAGATCACCGCGAAGCTCATGCGGCTCTTCGAGCTGCGCTTCGATCCGTCGCTGGACCGCGACGACGCCGCCGAGCAGGCGCTGCGCGAGGAGGTCCTGGCCGACCTCGACGACGTGGCCCTGCTCGACCACGACCGCATCCTGCGCAACCAGCTCGGCCTCATCGACGCGACGATCCGCACCAACGTCTTCCGCAGCGACCGCGACGCCATGTCGTTCAAGCTGCGCTCGGGCGACGTGCCCGCGATGCCGCAGCCGGCGCCGCTGTTCGAGATCTACGTCTACGCCGCCGACATGGAGGGGATCCACCTGCGCGGCGGCCGCATCGCGCGCGGCGGCATCCGCTGGTCGGACCGCATGGACTACCGCACCGAGGTCTACGGCCTCATGCGCGCGCAGATGACCAAGAACGCGGTCATCGTGCCGGCCGGCGCCAAGGGCGGGTTCTTCCTCAAGCAGGCGCCCGACGACCCGCGCGAGGTCAAGGCCGAGGTGCGCCGGCAGTACGTCCGCTACATCGAGGCGCTGCTGGACGTCACCGACAACCTCGTCGACGGCGAGGTCGAGCCGCCGACCGACGTGGTCGTCCACGACGAGGTCGACACCTACCTGGTCGTCGCGGCCGACAAGGGCACCGCGCCGCTGTCGGACACCGCCAACGAGGTCGCCGTCCGCCGCGGGTTCTGGCTCGGCGACGCGTTCGCCTCGGGCGGCTCGGCCGGCTACGACCACAAGGCGCTGGGCATCACCGCGCGCGGCGCGTGGGAGTCGGTCAAGCGCCACTTCCGCGAGCTCGGCGTCGACCCGGAGGCCGACGTCATCACCGTCGTCGGCATCGGCGACATGAGCGGCGACGTGTTCGGCAACGGCATGCTGCTGAGCCGCACGCTCAAGCTCGTGGCCGCCTACGACCACCGGCACGTCTTCATCGACCCCGACCCGGACCCCGAGCGCTCGTGGGAGGAGCGCAAGCGGCTCTTCGACCTCGCCGGCTCGTCGTGGGACGACTACGACCGCGAGCTGCTGTCGGAGGGCGGCGGGATCTGGCCGCGCACGGCCAAGCGCATCCGGCTGCCCGAGCGCGCCCGCGAGGTGCTGGGCATCGAGGACGAGGAGCTGGCGCCGACCGACGTCATCCGCGCGATCCTGCGCGCGCGCGTCGACCTGCTGTGGAACGGCGGGATCGGCACGATCGTCAAGGCCTCCACCGAGAGCGACGCGGACGCGCGCGACCGCTCCAGCGACGCGATCCGCGTCGACGCGAGCGACCTGCGGGCGCGCGTGGTGGGGGAGGGCGGCAACCTCGGCTTCACGCAGCGCGCCCGGATCGAGGCGGCGCGCAACGGGGTCCGCGTCAACGCCGACTTCATCGACAACTCGGCCGGCGTGGACTCCTCCGACCACGAGGTCAACCTCAAGATCCTGCTCGACCTCGCCGTCCGCCGCGGGGACCTCGACCGCGAGGGGCGCGACCGGCTGCTGCTGGAGGTCACCGAGGACGTCGTCGGGCACGTCCTCTACGACTCCTACCTGCAGGCGCAGATCCTGTCCCAGGAGCTGCGCGGGTCGCCCGCGCGGATGTTCGCCTACGAGGACCTCATGGAGGACCTCGAGGAGGACGGCATGCTGCACCGGGCGGCCGAGTCGCTGCCGGCGCCCGACGAGATGGCCGAGCGCCGCCGCTCGGGCGAGGGGCTGACCGCGCCGGAGCTGGCCGTCCTGGTCGCCTACGCGAAGCGGAGCCTCACCGACGCGCTGCTGGACTCCGAGCTGCCCGACGACCCGGCCGTCGAGCGCGACGTGCGCACGTACTTCCCGCGCGCGGTGGTCGAGCGCTTCGGAGAGCTGATCGCCGAGCACCCGCTGCGCCGCGAGCTGGTCGCCACCCTGGTGGCCAACGACGTGGTCAACGCGCTGGGCCCGACGTTCGTCTCGGGGCTCACGCAGGAGCTCGGCGCCTCGGCCGCCGACGTCGTGCGCGCCTACCGGATCGCGCGCGAGGTGACCGGCGCGACCGCGCGCTGGCTGGAGGTCGAGGGCCTGGACGGCATCGTGGACCAGACGACGGCGTGGGACCTGCTCGACGGCATCGACGAGCTCGTCGCCGACGTCGCGCGCTGGTACCTGCTGCACGCCGCGGGCGCCGACATCGCCTCGACGATCGACGCGGGCCACGAGGCGTTCGTCCGGCTGGCCGAGGTGATCCCCGGCATGCGCGCCGAGGAGTGGCAGCAGCACTGCGCCGACCTCGCCCAGCGGCTGTCGGAGGCCGGGGTCCCCGACGAGGTGGCCCATCGCCACGCCCACCAGCCGGCGCTCGGCCACGCGCCCGACGCGATCGCCGTCGCCTGGGTCACCGGCCGCGACGTCGAGAAGGTGGCGCGGGCGTTCTTCGCGCTCGGCCACGGGCTGCACCTGGAGGAGCTCGAGCGCGAGGTCGACGGGCTCCCCGCCTCGACGCGCACGCAGCGCTGGGCGCAGAACGCGCTGCGCGACGACGTCCTGGAGGCCCGCAAGGTGCTGGTCGAGCGGGCGCTGGAGGCGCACGCCGACGCCGACCCCGAGGAGGCCGTGGCGGCGTTCCTCGAGGACGTGGCGCAGCAGCGCCGGCGCTTCCACGGGCTGCTGCGCGCGATGGCCGTCGAGGGCGACACCGACCTCGCTGCGCTGACCCTCGCCGTGCGGCACCTGCGCGGCCTGGCCAACGTGTCGTAGCGACTACGGACGCACCTGCGCAGTCGCTTCCGATGGCAGCGGGCCGGTGCGCGCCTACGGTCGCGTCATGACCGACGCGACCGCCATCGCCCAGCCCGTTGCGCCCGCCGCCGCCGTCGCCGACGCGGTCGTGCGCGCCGGGGAGCTCACCAAGCGCTTCGGGAAGGGCGACACCGCCGTCGACGCCCTACGCGGCGTCGACCTCGCGCTGGGCGCCGGGAGCTTCACCGCGATCATGGGCCCGTCGGGCTCGGGCAAGTCCACGCTGCTGCACATCCTCGCCGGCCTGGACCGCCCGACCTCCGGCTGGGTCGAGATCGCCGGCACCCGCCTGGACGCCCTCGACGACCACGACCTCACGCTGCTGCGCCGCGAGCAGGTCGGCTTCGTCTTCCAGAGCTTCAACCTCCTGCCGGTCCTCACCGCCAGGCAGAACATCACGCTGCCGCTGCGCATCGGCGGCCACCACGTCGACGAGGCGTGGCTGGCCACGCTGGTCGACGCCTTCGGGCTCGGCGACCGCATCGTGCACCGGCCGTCGGAGCTCTCCGGCGGCCAGCAGCAGCGCGTCGCCGTCGCGCGCGCGCTCGTCACCCGGCCGGCGATCGTCTTCGCCGACGAGCCGACCGGCAACCTCGACTCGGTCTCCAGCCGTGACGTCCTCACGCTGCTGCGCCGGGCCGTCGACGAGTTCGGGCAGACCATCGCGATGGTCACCCACGACGCGTTCGCCGCCTCGGTGGCCGACCGCGTGGTCTTCCTGGCCGACGGGCGCATCGTCGACGTGCAGGAGCGCCCCTCGGTCGACGCGATCCTCGACCACCTCAAGGAGCTCGCGCGATGATCGTCCTCGCCCTGCGCGGGATCGCCGAGCGCAAGCTGCGCTCGGCGCTCACCGCGATCGCCGTGCTGCTCGGCGTCGCGATGATCGCCGGCACCTACGTCCAGACCGACCAGATCAAGACGGCGTTCGAGGACATCGAGCAGACCGCCTACTCGGGCACGGACGCGGTGATCGTGCCGCGGACGGAGTTCACGAGCAGCTTCGGCGCCGTCGAGCCCATCAGCCAGTCCGTGGTGCGCCGCGTCCAGGGCGTGCCCGGCGTCGCCAAGGCCGAGGGCTCGCTGTTCGACTCGGGGCAGATCGTCAAGGACGGCAAGGCGGTGGAGGCCACGTTCGCGCCCGCCATCGCCATGTCGGTCAGCGGCGAGCCGTTCAACCCGTTCGACGTCGTGCAGGGCCGCCTGCCGGCGGGCCCCGGCGAGATCGCGGTCAACCGCAAGCTCGCCGACGACGAGGGCCTGCAGCCGGGGCGGCGCCTCGGGCTGACGACGCGCAGCGGCATCAAGCCGGTGCGCCTGGTGGGCGTCGTGGACTACGGCGAGGTCTCGTCGATCGGCGGCGCGACGCTCGTCCTGGCCACCCTCCCGGACATGCAGGCCTGGTACGACCGCAAGGGCCAGGTCACCGAGATCGCCGTCGCCGCCGCGGAGGGCACGACGCCCGAGCAGCTGGCCCGGCGCCTCGACGCGGTGCTGCCGCCGAGCCTGGAGGTCAAGACCGGCGGGCAGCAGGCCCAGGAGACCGCCGACGAGATCAACGACGCCATCGGCGGCTTCCTCACGCCGGCCCTGCTGGCGCTCGCCGGCGCGTCGCTGCTGGTCGGCGCGTTCATCATCTTCAACACCTTCTCGATCACGGTCGCCCAGCGCACCCGCGAGCTCGGGATGCTGCGGGCGATCGGCGCCACCCGCCGCCAGGTCCTCGGCACCATCGGCGCCGAGGCGCTGCTGATCGGCGCGACCGCGTCGATCGCCGGCCTGCTCGCCGGCCTGGGCATCTCCAAGCTGCTCGGCGGGCTCTTCGACGCGGCCGGCATGGGCATCCCGCGCGGCGACATGGAGCTCGCCCCGCGGACGATCGCCATCGGCCTCGCCGTGGGGATCGGCGTGACGCTGCTGTCGGCGCTGGCCCCGGCGCTGCGCGCGACGCGGGTCTCGCCCGTCGCGGCGATGGTCGAGGCCCCGCCGCCGGCGGGGAGGAGCCGCCGGCGCACCGTCGTCTCGGTGC
>JACRMD010000203.1 GCA_016215085.1 Solirubrobacterales bacterium
CGATCGCCGCCGACCCGCGCGCGAGCCGCGGCTCCGCCGGCAGCGGCCGGTTGAACGGGCTGTCCTCGGCGTACGGGCGCCAGCAGGCGCCCGGCCAGGCTCCGGCGCCGAAGGTGCCGAAGGTGCAGGTGGTCGGCGCCGTCAGGCCCTCCTGGGCGCCGGCCGGTGCGGCGGCGAGCCCGATCAGCCCGAGCAGGCCGGCGACGGTGGATCGCATCGCGCGCATCGCGCCACGCAACCCCAGGGCCGGAGAAGCCGCCAAAGCTCCAACTCCCTCCCCTTCGCGCCCGCGCCGGACGCTCCGCCTTCCGGCGTCCGCGCGACGACAGCCGCGCTAGCGGTGGCGCGGCGGCGGGGGCGCGACCGAGGTCGCCCGGCGGGCGTCGTCCTCGTCGCGGAGACGGCGGGCCGCGTCCTCGGCGCGGCTGCGCGCGATCAGCTGGTTCTCGAGCGCCGGCTCGGCGTTCGTGCGCCGCTCACGCGCTGGCGCGTCCTTGCGGCCGGGGAGTGAGAGGCGGGGGAGGATCACATCCCTGACATCGGCCAGGGCGCGCGCCGGTTGACGCACCGGGTCAGCCTGCAGGCAGCGCGCGGGCGTCGGCGGCGATCGCGGCCCAGGGGTCGCCGCCGAGGTCGTCGAGGCGGCCGAGCACCGTCCGCAGCGTCCAGCCGTCGGGGCGCAGCGCCGGGTCCTCGAGCTCCTCCCAGCGCAGCGGCGTGGCGACCGGCGCGCCGGGCCGGGGTCGCGGCGCGTAGGGCGGCACGACCGTCTGGGCCATCCCGTTGCGCGCGACGTCGACGTAGATGCGGTCGTCGCGCTTGTCCTTGTGGAACTCGGTCGTCAGCCGGTCGGGCGAGCGCGCGGCCAGCCGCTGCGCGAAGTCCCGCGACCAGTCCAGCACCCAGCGCACGTCGCGCGTGCGCTTGAGCGGGACGACCACGTGGATCCCGCGCGAGCCGGTGACCATCGCGTAGGGCGCGAGGCCCAGCGCGCGCAGCTCCTCGCCGCACAGCAGCGCCGCCTCGCGGACCGCGGCGAAGTCCTCGACCGACGGGTCGAGGTCGACCACGAGCCGGTCGGGCCGGTCCAGGCGGTCGGCGCGGCGGGTGAAGACGTGCGGGGTGATGCAGTTCTGCTGCGCCAGCCAGACGAGCGAGGCCTCGTCGCCGGCGAGCAGGTGGCAGACCGTCCCGCCGCGCTTGGGGACCTCGACGCGGCGCAGCCAGGCGGGCGCCCCGCGCGGCAGGTCCTTCTGGAAGAAGCCCTCGCTGCGGATGCCGTCGCGGAACCGCTGCATCGAGACCGGGCGGTCGCGGACGTGGGGGAGCATCGCCGGCGCGACCGCGCGGAAGTAGTCCGCCAGGCCGGCCTTGGTGATCCCGTCGTCGGGCCACAGCAGCTTGTCCGGGTGCGTGAGCCGGACCTCGCGCACGGTCACCGGAACAGCACGATCTCCGAGATCTCGACCTTCTCACGCTCGGGCGGCAGCTTCGTGATCCACACCAGGTAGTAGCGGAACCGCTTGCCGGCGGTGTCGAGCTGCACGCGGGTGGTCCGCTTGGTCGCGTCGATCGTGCCGAGCTCCTGCCAGCCGTCGAGCGTCTCCGGTGGGCCGGAGGCGGCGCCGTAGACGCGGCCGACCCAGCCGGTGGTGGGCGAGCTGATGTCCATGGCCCGCGCCGCCACGCCGGGGTCGGCGTCCACGTAGATGCCGACGCCGGGCTTGTTGTTGAGCGTGCCGCC
>JACRMD010000314.1 GCA_016215085.1 Solirubrobacterales bacterium
ACGAGGCGCTCGCCGCCCAGGCCGAGCAGCGCGACGCGCAGGCCGCCGAGGCCCGCGCGCAGGAGGCCGCCGACGCGCTGGCCCAGGCCATCGCCGAGCGCGACGCCGCACAGGCCGCCCTCGCCGACGCCGGCGAGGCCGCCGACGCGCTGGCCCAGGCCATCGCCGAGCGCGACGCCGCCCAGGCCGCCCTCGCCGGCGCCGGCCACGACGCCGAGCTGCTCGCCCGCGCCGAGGCCGCCGAGGCCGCGTTCGCCGAGGCCGACATCTCGCTCGCCGGCGCGCTGGAGCGCGCCGAGACCGCCGAGCGCGCGCTGGCCGAGGCGCGCGGGGGCTTCGAGGAGGTCCACGAGCTCCGCGGCGCCCTGGACGCCGAGCGCGCCGCCCGCGCCGAGCTCGAGCAGGAGCTCGCCGAGACCCGCGAGGCGCTGCTCGCCCTCCAGCGCCAGGCCAGCCGCCGCAGCCGCGCCAGCGCGCTGCCCGACTGGGGCGCGCCCGCCCGTCCCGAGCCGCCGGCGCTGCCGCCGCTGGACGTCGTCGCCGCCCAGGCGCGTGCGATGAGCCATGCCGCGCCGGCCACGCCCGACGGCCCGCCGCCCGGCTTCACCGAGGACGCGCTCACCGAGCTCGACGCCGCGCTGGCCGCCCCCTCCCCCCCGCGCGCCGCGGCCCGCGCGGTCCTCAACGCCGTCGGCACCGCGACCGGCTGGCACGCCGGCGCCTTGTGGAGCCAGACCGAGGACGGCGACCTGTCCTGCACCGAGACCTGGTCGGCCTACATGTCGGGCCTCGAGGCGTGGGAGACCATGTCGTGGCGCACGCGCGTCGAGGACGGCGTGGTCGCCGGCGCCGTCGAGACCGGCGAGCCCGCCGCGAGCGACACGGAGGAGATGCTCGCCTGCCCGCGGTCGCGCGCCGCGTCGTGGGCCGAGCTGGGCACCCTCGCCGCCGCGCCGGTCGTCGGCCCCGACGGCCGCACGCTCGGCGTCCTGGAGCTCGCCCGCCGCGAGCGCGGCCACGTCGACCAGGACCTGCTGGTGGCACTCGCGGACATCGCGACCCGCCTCGGCTTCCGCCTGCACGGCATCGAGCTCGAGCTCGAGGAGCAGGGCCCGCGCTGGGAGCTCAACGCGCGGGCGTAGGCTCTCGCGCGTGTCCAACCCCGCGATCACCCCCGAGCTCAGCCGCGAGACCCTGCCCGGGACCTTCCCCGGCGACCTCGGCATCGAGCTGACCGAGATCTCCGACGAGCTCGTCCGCGGCCGCATGGCCGCCGACCGGCGCCACCTCCACCCCGGCGGCTACGTCCACGGCGGCGCGTGGACCGCCTTCGCCGACACGATCGCCGCGTGGGGCACCATGCGCCGCCTGCCCGAGGGCCACCAGTTCACGACGGTCGAGCTCAAGATGAACGTCTTCGCCGCCGCCGTCGACGGCGACGTGTGCGACGGCCTGGGCATCCCGCTGCACGTCGGCCGGCGCACGCAGGTCTGGGAGGTGCGCGTCCACGTCCGCGAGCGCCTGGCCGCGAACTTCATCTGCACCCAGATGGTGCTCGAGCCGAAGCCCGCCTAGTGGGCGAGGGCCAGGCCGAGGCCCACGATCACCAGCGACACCACGAAGACCGCGCCCTCGAGCTCGTGGCGCTGCGGGCGCTTGGAGTGCCAGAGCACCAGGCCGGCCACGAGCGCGACGAGCGCGAGCTTGACGTGCAGCGTGGTCTCCGACCACAGGTCGTCCTCGGAGGCCATCGCCGACCCGGTCACCAGCAGCACGGCCAGCGCGATCAGCGAGCCGCCGCCGAAGCGCCGCGCGACCGCGCGCACGTCCTCGCGCGCCTCCTCGCGCCCGCGGAACACCGGCACCACCGCCGCGACGAGGAAGATCTGGCCGCCGACGAAGAAGGCCATCGAGAGCACGTGCAGGTAGCGCCAGACGTCCTCCATCACGCCGCCTCCACCGCCGCGCCGAGCGCCTCGAGCCCGGCGGCGTCCAGGGCCTCCTCGACCAGGCCGAAGAGCACGCGCTCCTCGAAGCGCACGTGCTCGTTGAGCAGCTCGCCCAGCGCGATCGTGTCGACGGCGTCGCCGTGCGCGAGCTGGTGCGCGCGCCGGCGGATCGCCGCGTGCTCGCGCACCGCGCGCTGGACCTCCTCGGCGCCGTCGTCGAGCACCGGGAAGATCAGGTCCTCCTCCACGTGGAAGTGGTGGCGGCCCGCGTCCTGCCAGAACAGCAGGAACCGCTCCGCCGCGCCCGCCTCGTCGCGCCGCAGGCGCAGCGCGACCTCGAGCGCGACGTGGTGGTCGCGGGACAGGGGCTGCAGGGCGGCTTCCCGTCGCATGCCAGGCACCCTAGCTAGCCTCCCCCGCCGCATGAACTTCGCCACCGACGTCGTCGAGGCCGCCGACCCGTCCGCCCTGGCGCTGGTCGAGCTGACGCGCGACGGCGACCGGCGCGAGCACCGCTTCGGCGACGTGGCACGGGCCGCCCGCGACCTCGCCGCCCACCTCCACGGCCTCGGCGTGCGGCCGGGCGACGTCGTCATGACGCTGGTCGGCAACCGGCCCGAGTGGGTCGCGGCGATGGTCGCGTGCTTCCGCCAGGGCTTCGTCGTCCTGCCCTGCACGGAGCAGCTGCGCGCGAAGGACCTGCGCCTGCGCCTCGACGTCACGCGGCCGCGCGCCGTGGTCTGCGACCCGCGCAACGCGGCGACGCTGGAGGCGGCGGGCTGGGACGGCCCGACGGTCTGGGAGGTCGCGCCCGCCGCCGAGGCGCCGGCGCCCGCCGCGCTGGACCCGGCCGACCCGTGCCTGATCACCTTCACCTCCGGCACCGCCGGCGAGCCGAAGGCCGTGGTGCACGGCCAGCGCTACCTGGAGGGCCAGCGGCTGCAGGCCGAGCACTGGCTGGCGCCCCGCGCGGGCGACCTCGTCTGGTGCACCGCGGCCAGCGGCTGGAGCAAGTCGGCGCGCAACGTCTTCATCGCCCCCTGGATCCGCGGCGCCGCGGCGCTGCTGCACGACGCCCGCTTCGACCCGCACGAGCGGCTCGAGCTCCTCGCGCGCGAGCGCGTGAACGTCCTGTGCATGGCGCCGACCGAGTACCGCGTCATCGCCAAGCGCGCCGAGCCGGGCCGCTACGCCGGCCTGCGCCAGCTGGTCGCCGCGGGCGAGGCGCTCAACCCCGAGGTGCTGCGCGCCTGGGAGGAGACCACCGGCCTGCCGGTCCGCGACGGGTACGGCCAGACCGAGACCGGCCAGCTGACCGGCAACCTCGCCGGCGAGCCCGCCCGCCCCGGCTCGATGGGCCGCCCGCTCCCGGGCGTCGGGCTGCGCGTCGAGGACGGCGAGCTCGTCGCCGACCCCGCCACCGTGCCGACGTTCTTCCTCAGCTACCTCGGCGATCCCGCGCCCTCCGGCCCGTGGCGGACCGGTGACCGCGTCACCCAGGACGAGGACGGCTTCCTGTACTTCGAGGGCCGCACCGACGACGTGATCATCTCCGCCGGCTACCGGATCGGCCCCTTCGAGGTCGAGTCCGCCCTGGTCTCGCACCCGGCGGTGGCAGAGGCCGCCGTCGTCGCCGCGCCCGACGACGAGCGCGACAGCGTCGTGCGCGCGATCGTGGTGCTGCGCGACGACCACGCCCCCAGCGACGACCTCGCACGCGAGCTGCAGGACCACGTCAAGGACCAGACCGCGCCCTACAAGTACCCGCGGATCGTCGAGTTCGCGGCGGACCTCCCGAAGACGACCTCGGGGAAGGTCCGCCGCGCGCTGCTGCGCGAGGGCCGCTAGGCCGTCAGGTCGCGCGCCATCTCGTCAAAGACCGAGATGTAGGTGTCGACCGACGCGTCGGTGTGGGTCACCGACAGCGTCCACTCCTCCTCGCGGCCGGGCGTCATGAAGATGCCGCGGTTCATGTTGTACAGCCAGGCCAGCTCGGCCAGCGCGGCGTCCTGCTGGAACTTGAACGTCTCGTAGTCGACGACCTTCGTCGTCGCGAACGTCACGCAGCCCTTGGAGCCGACGCCGACCGCGTAGCCGGGCAGGTTGTACTTCTCGATCACCTCGGTGCAGCCGGCCAGCAGCCGGTCGTTGAGGTGGTCCAGGTGCCGGTAGGCGTCGGGGGTGAGGACCTCGAGCAGGTTCGCGCGGGTGGCCGCCATCGTCAGCGGGTTCCCGTTGTAGGTGCCCACCTGGTAGACGGTGCCGTCCTCGACGACGTGGGCGAGCTCCTCGCTCATGCCGATGGCGCCCGCCGGGAAGCCGCCGCCCAGCGCCTTGGCCAGCGTGACCATGTCCGGGCGGACGCCGAAGCGCTCGGTCGCGCCGCCGGGGGCGATGCACAGGCCGGTCTTGACCTCGTCGAAGATCAGGACGATGCCGTGGCGCGCGGTGATGTCGCGGACCGCCTCGAGGTAGCCCGGCTCGGGGAGCACGACCCCGAGGTTCATCATCGCCGCCTCCATGATCACGCAGGCGGGCTTGCGGCCCTCCTGCTCGAGCTCGACGATGCGGCGCTCCATCGCCTCGGCGTCGTTGAAGTGCACGGCGAAGACGTGGTCGACGGTCGACTGCGGGATGCCGCCGCCGTAGGCGATGGAGTTGGGGCGCTCGCGCGGGCCGATCGAGTCGTAGTCGACGCCGATCGACACCATCACCGTGTCGTGGTGGCCGTGGTAGGAGCCGAAGATCTTCAGCACGTCGTCGCGGCCGGTGAACGCGCGGGCGATGCGGATGCCGTCCATCGTCGACTCCGAGCCGGAGTTCGTGTAGCGCCACTTCGGCAGGCCCCAGCGGCGGGCCAGCTCGTCGCCGACGATGATCGCGTCCTCGGTCGGCGCCGCGAAGTGGGTGCCCTGGTCGTAGCGCTCGCGGATCGCGTGGCCGATCGCCGGGTGGGCGTGGCCCTGGACCATCGAGCCGAACCCGTTGTGGAAGTCGTACATCTCGTTGCCGTCGACGTCCCACACCTTGGGGCCGGCGCCGTGGGAGAGGTAGATCGGCCACGGGTCGCGCAGCTGGTAGGAGGAGGCGACCCCCGCGGCGAGGTGCACGTTGGCGCGGCGGAACATGTCGCCGCTGCCCTTCGTGCGCTCGTTGAGGCGCTCGGTCTCGCGCTGCGTGAGCTCCGCGACGCGCTCCCGGTCGATCTGGACGGTCTCGGTGACGGGCATGCGCCAGATGGTAGGTGCGCGCGGTGCTCCGTTGTGGACAATCGTGCGCCGTCCCGGCGCGCCGCTCAGTCTTCGGAGGCGAGCGCCTCGACCGCCGCGGCGCGGCTGTCGTAGAGCGGAACGGCGCCGTCGAGGCCCGTCAGCCGCAGCACCTTGCCCGCGGTCGTCGCCGCCGGCTCGACCGCGACCATTCGCTGCCCCCGCCCGCGCAGCAGCCGCTCGAGGCGGTGCAGCAGGTGCAGCGCCGCCGAGTCCAGGTAGCGCACCTCGCGCAGGTCGCACACCAGGCCGACGGCCGCGTCATCGGCCGCGCCGGCCAGGCGGTCCTCGACGGCCGCCACCGCGTCGTGGTCCAGCTCGCCCGCGAGGACGGCCACGACGACGCGCCGCCCGTCGCGCTCGACCTCGAGCTCGATCCCGCCCACGTGCTCGGTCATGTCACCCCCAGCTTCTTCACCAGGTGGATCCTGGTCCCTTCCGCGCCCCGCTCCAGGCGCACCTCGTCCATCAGGGCCCGCATCAGCGGCAGCCCGTGGCCCCGCGTCCCGGCGTCGGTCGCCGAGCGCCACGGCCCGGGGTCGGCGACCGTGATCCGCAGCACCCCGTCGGCGACCGCGGCGCGCACCGCGACCGGCGCGCCGGGCCCGCCGCCGCCGTGCTCCATCGCGTTGGCGTAGGCCTCGGTGACCGCGACGGCGACCGCGTCGAGGTCGTCGCGCGTGGCGCCCAGCGGGGCCAGCCACCCGCGCATCGCCTCGCGCAGCTCGCGGACGCGGTGCACGTCGGGACCGACCTCGAGCTCCAGCCGCTCCGGGCGGCCCGCGGGCGCCGAGCGGACGGCGACCAGCGCGACGTCGTCGGCGCGCTGGTCGGGCGGGGCCAGGGTGTCTATCACCCGGTCGCAGAAGGCCTCGAGGTCGTCCTCGACCGGGCTCGCGACGGCCGCGAGCTCGGCGAGCTTGGCGTCGAGGTCCTCCTCGCGGCGCTCGACGAGCCCGTCCGTGTAGAGCACGATCGTGTCGCCGGGCTCCAGCGACAGGGGCTCCTGCGCCGGGACCGACGGGACGATCACGCCCAGCGCGGGCGAGGCG
>JACRMD010000315.1 GCA_016215085.1 Solirubrobacterales bacterium
CCTGCCGGCGCGCGCCGGCCGGGTTGGTCAGCGGCCCGAGGTAGTTGAAGATCGTGCGGACGGCCAGCTCGCGGCGCGCGGGGATGACCCAGCGGGTGGCCGCGTGGTGGGCCGGGGCGAACATGAAGCCGAAGCCGACGTCGTCGATGCAGCGCCCGACGGCGGCCGCGTCGAGGTCGATCCGCGCGCCCAGGGCCTCCAGCATGTCGGCCGAGCGCGAGAGGCTGGTGGCCGAGCGGTTGCCGTGCTTGGCCACGGCGCACCCGGCGCCGGCGGCCACGAGCGCCGCGGTGGTCGAGACGTTGAACGTCAGCCGCCCGCCCCCGGTGCCCGCGGTGTCGACGAGGTCGTGGCGCGCGGTCCGCACCGGCTTGGCCAGCGCCCGCATGGTCCCGGCCAGGCCGGCGATCTCGTCCTCGGTCTCGCCCTTGGTGCGCAGCGCGATGAGGAACGCGGCGATCTGGGACTCCGACGCGTTGCCGGCCATGATCTCGCCGAGCACCTGGCCCGCCTGCTCCTGGCTGAGGTCGCGCCGCGACGCGAGCGCGTCGATGGCCGCGGTGAGGACGTCGTTGGGCATGCGGAAGCGGCGCAGCCTAGACGGTCAGGCGGAGCGCAGGAAGTTGCGCAGCATGTCCTTGCCCCGCTCGGTCAGCACCGACTCGGGGTGGAACTGCACGCCTTCGACCGGGAGCTCGCGGTGGCGGATGCCCATGAGCACCCCGCCGCCGCGCGCGGTCACCGCGAACGCGTCGGGCAGGTCGTCCTCGGCCACCACCAGCGAGTGGTAGCGCCCGACGGTCAGCGCGCCGCGCAGGCCGGCGAAGACGCCCTGGCCGTCGTGCTCGATCACCGTGGTCTTGCCGTGCACCGGCTCGTGGCGGACCACCGTCCCGCCGAACGCGGTGGCCAGCGACTGGTGGCCGAGGCAGACGCCCAGCGTCGGGATGCCCTCCTCGGGGAAGCGGCGCATGGCCTCGACCGAGATGCCGGCCTCGGCGGGCGTGCACGGCCCGGGCGAGACGACGACGCGGTCGGGCGCGCGCTCCAGGAGCTCGTCCACCGTGGCGACGTCGTTGCGCACGACGTCGATCTCGGCCCCCAGCTCGCCCAGGTACTGGACGAGGTTGTAGGTGAACGAGTCGTAGTTGTCGACGACGAGGACGCGCGTCACGTCACGACCAGTCCGGCTGCTCGGCCGCCAGCTCGATGGCGCTCTTGACCGCGCGGGCCTTGTTGACGGACTCCTCGAACTCGTACGCTGGCTTGGCGTCGGCGACCGTGCCGCCGCCGGCCTGGATGTGGGCGGTGCCGTCCTTGATCACGACCGTGCGGATGTGGATGCACGTGTCGAGGTCGCCCGTGTAGCTGAGGTAGCCGATCGCGCCGCCGTAGCCGCCGCGCTTGACCGGCTCGAGCTCGTCGATGATCTCCATCGCGCGGACCTTCGGCGCGCCGCTGAGCGTGCCGGCCGGCAGGATCGAGCGCAGCGCGTCCATCGCCCCCACGTCCTCGCGCAGCGTCCCGCTCACCGAGGAGACGATGTGCATGACGTGCGAGTACTGCTCGACGGCCATGAACGTGTCGACCTCGACGCTGCCGTACTCGCAGACGCGCCCGAGGTCGTTGCGGCCGAGGTCGACGAGCATCACGTGCTCGGCGCGCTCCTTCTCGTCGGCCAGCAGCTCCGCCGGGTCGGCGTCGCGCGGCCGCGTGCCGGCGATCGGCCGCGTCGACGCGCGCCGGCCGGTGACGGTCAGCAGCGGCTCGGGCGAGGCGCCGGCGATCTGGAAGTCCATGAAGTCGAGGAAGTACATGTAGGGGCTGGGGTTGACGACCCGCAGCCCGCGGTAGATCGAGAACGCGTCGACGCCCTCCAGCGAGGCGCTCCAGCGCTGCGACGGGACGACCTGGAACGCGTCGCCCGCGTGGACGTACTCGACGATGCGCGCGACCATGCCCTCGAACTGCTCGCGCTCGAGGTTGGAGCTGAACGTCGGCACGGGCCGCGGCGGGCGGTCGTCCTCCACGCGCGGCACCGGCCCGTCCATGAGGCGCTTGGCCTTCTCGATCGTCGCCACCGCGTCGGCGTAGGAGGCCTCGAGGTCGTCGGCGGCGACGTTGACCGAGATCGTCACCGTGTGCTTGAGGTGGTCGAAGACGACCAGCACGTCGGAGAGCATCAGCGCCATGTCGGGCAGGCCGAGCACGTCCTCGTTGGGCGGCCCGAGCGTGGTCTCGACCGTGCGCACGAGGTCGTAGCCGAAGAAGCCGACCGCGCCGCCGAGGAACGGCGGGGCGTCGGGCCACGTGGCCTGGCGCAGCGCGGCGGCGCGCTGGGCGATGTCGTAGGGGTCGCCCTCGTCGCGCAGCGACCAGCGCACGACCTCGCGGGGGCGCACGCCGATGAACGAGAAGCGCCCGACGTGCTGGCCCTGCTCGGCGGACTCCAGCAGGAACGCCGGGTACTCCGGCTTGCGCCCGCGGAGCTTGAGGAAGGCCGAGACCGGCGTCTCGCAGTCGTCGATGAAGGTGTGGCGCAGCGGGACGAGGTCGTGGTCGCGCGCGAGCGCGCGCACCTCGTCCAGCGAGGGCTCGATGCGCAGCGTGTGCTCGCGAACGGCGACGCTCAGCGAGCACCTCCGCGGCGTCGCGCAGCCGGCGGCCGCGCGAGCGCAGCAGCACGAGCAGGTGGTACAGGACGTCGGCCGCCTCGCTGTCGACGCGGTCGTCGGTCTCCTCGCGGGCGGCGCGGGCGACCTCCTCGGCCTCCTCCTCGACCTTCTCGCCGATGCGCCCGGGGTCGTCGAGCAGGGCGACGGTGTAGGAGCCCTCGGGCCGCTCGGCGGCCCGGGCGTCCAGCGTGCGCTCGAGCTCGGGCAGCACCTCGTAGGGCGCCGGCGGCTCGACGTCGCCGGTGAAGAAGCACGTGCGCGCGCCGGTGTGGCAGGCGGGGCCGGCCGGCTCGACGAGCGCCAGCAGCGCGTCGCCGTCGCAGTCCAGCCGCAGAGCCCTGACGGCCTGCGTGTTGCCGGAGGTCGCGCCCTTGTGCCACAGCTCGCCGCGCGAGCGCGACCACAGGTGGAGCTCGCCGGTCTCGCGCGTGCGGCGCACCGCCTCGTCGTTGGCGTAGGCGAGCGTGAGCACCTCCCCGGTCGTCCAGTCCTGGACGACGACGGGCACCAGGCCCCGCTCGTCGTAGGCGATCTCCATCGCCGGGAGTCTAGGTGCAGGGGCGCTCAGGGACCCGTGGCGCGGGCGCCCGCGCGGGCCAGCAGCGGCTCGACATCCGCCGCGGGGGCGGGGCGGCCGAGGAGGAAGCCCTGGGCCAGCGGGCAGCCGATCCCGATGAGGAACTCGCGCTGGGCCTCGGTCTCGACGCCCTCGGCCACGGCCTCCATGCCCAGCGCGGCGGCGAGCTCGACGATCGCGGTGACGATCGCCGCCGCCTCGCCGTCCTCGGGCACGCCCTGCAGGAAGCTGCGGTCGATCTTGAGCACCTGCACCGGCAGCCGGCGCAGGCGCGTCAGCGACGAGTAGCCGGCGCCGAAGTCGTCGACGGCGATGCGCACGCCGGCGTCGTGGAGCTCCTGCAGCGCGGGCTCGACCCGCAGCGGGTCGCTCATCGCGGCCGACTCGGTGATCTCGACGGTCAGCACGCCGGGGGGCGCGCCCTCCAGCCGGCGGCGGACGCGGTCGGCGAAGTCGGGGCGGCGCAGCTGGCGGGGCGAGACGTTGACGGTGACCTCGGGGACCGCCAGCCCGCGGCGGGCCCACGCGTCGACCTGGTCGGCGACGGCCTCGAGGACCCAGTCGCCGACGCGGTCGATCAGGCCGGTGTCCTCGGCGAAGGGGATGAACTCGCTGGGCAGCACGAGGCCGCGCAGCGGGTCGTTCCAGCGCACGAGCGCCTCGAGCTTGTGCAGCGTGCGGTCCGCCGGGTCGACGATCGGCTGCCAGTGCACGACGAGCTCGCGCCGCGCCAGCGCCTTGCGCAGGCGGCTGGTCATCGACAGGCGCTCGAGCGGCTCGTTGGGGTCGCCGTCGTAGAGCGCGACGCCGTTGCGCCCGGCGGCCTTGGCCGCGTACATCGCGGCGTCGGCGTGGGCCAGCAGCTGGTCGGCGTTGCCGGCGTCGGCCGGGAAGAGCGAGATGCCCACCGAGGCGCCGGTGTGGAACTCCGCGCCGGCGATCGTGAACGGGCGCTGCAGGGCGCGCAGCAGGCCGTCGGCCACGCGGCGGGCGGCGCCCTCGGCGTCGGGGCGGTCGAGGTCGGCCAGCAGCAGCAGGAACTCGTCGCCGCCCTGGCGGGCCAGCAGGTCCATCTCGCGGCGGCGCTCGCCGAGGCGCAGCGCGATGTGGCACAGCAGCTCGTCGCCGGCCGGGTGGCCGAGCGAGTCGTTGACGAGCTTGAAGTCGTCGAGGTCGAGGTACAGCAGCGCGACCGCCTGGCCGCTGCGCTGCGCGCGGGCCAGGGCGAGCTCGAGGTGCTCGGCCAGCAGTGCGCGGTTGGGCAGGCCGGTGAGCGAGTCGTGGTAGGCCAGGTAGGCGATCTGCTGCTCGGCCGCGCGGCGCTCGGTCAGGTCGACGCCGGAGCTCAGCGTCGCGGTCGCGCGGCCCTCGTCGTCGCGCAGCACCGTCGTGTGCCAGGCGATCGCGCGGCGCTGGCCGTCGGCGGCGACGACCTCGCACTCGAAGAGGTCGGCGTCCCCGGGGTCGTTGGCCACGTGCTCGTGGAACAGCGCCCGCGTCAGCTCGCGCTCCTCCTCGGGCACGACCGCCTCGAAGAAGTCGCGGCCGGCGAGGTCGGCCTCGCCGAAGCCGAGGACCTCCTGGCCGGCGCGGTTGAGCAGCAGCACCCGCTCGTCGAGGTCCAGCGCGACGATGATGGCGCCGGCGACGTCGAGGTAGCGCTGCGCGCGGTCGCGCTCCTGGCGCAGCGCGTGCTCGGTGCGCCGCAGCGCGGTGACGTCGAGCAGGACGCCCTGCGAGGCGGTCGGGCGGCCCTCGTCGTCGCGCAGGACGACGTCCTTGTCCCAGACCCACACCTCGCGGCCGTCGCGCCCGAGCATGCGGTACTCGACGTCGAAGCTCTCCTGCTGCTCGTAGGTGCGGCGCACCTCGGCGAGCACGCGGTCGCGGTCGGCCGGGTGGATCGTGCGCGCCCACAGCCCCGGGTCGGCGACGAACTCCTCCGGCGTCCAGCCCAGCAGCGTCCGGATCTGCGGGCTGATGTACCGCACCGGCGCCTCGGCGGTCCACTCGGCGACGTAGGTCGTCGCCGGCATCTGCTCGACCAGGCTGCGGTAGCGCGCCTCGGCGGCGGCGAGGTCGCGGCGCAGCGCCGCGCGCTGGGAGACGTCGTCGACGACCACGATCCACTGCGCGACCCGGCCCTCGTCGTCGCGGACCACGAGGAAGCGGGCGTGGGCGTCGAACGGGTCGCCGTCGCGCGGGCGGCAGCGCAAGGTCGCCTCGTGCTCGGAGCCGGCGCCGAGCGCCGGCCACAGGGCGCGCAGGTCCTCCTCGTCGGCGATCTCGAGCAGCAGCGCCAGGGCGCTGGTGCCCAGCGCGTCCTCGCGCGACCGGCCGAGCAGGCGCTCGAACGCCGCGTTGACGTGCAGGACGGGCGTGCCCGGGGCGCGCGCGTCGGCGATCGCGACGCCGCTGCCGGCCGCCTCGAGCGCGCGGGCGAGGGCGGCGGAGACGTGGGCGTCGGAGGGGGCGGACATGCTGGGAGGGCGCCGCCGGAGGGGTGCGGCGCGGCCTACTTCGCCAGCATCGGCGCTTGGCCTCCCGACCTAGAGCGAAACCGCGACAGGCGTCGCGCCGCGCGCAGGGGTGGCGAAGGCCGGTGAGGCCTGGTCGAGGTACCAGCCGAAGGCGCGGTCGACGAGCCCCTGCGGGCGCAGGCCGTGGAGCACCGCGGTGAGCACGCGCGGCGGCAGCGCGGGGATGAGCCGCTGCAGGCGCAGCGCGCGGGTGAACGCCGGCCGATGGGCCTCGTGGAACGCCGCGTAGGCGCGCAGCGCCGCGGCGCGGTCCTGGCGGCCCTCGAGCACCGCACGCAGCTCGCGCCCGCAGGCGAGGCCGAAGTAGAAGGCGGTCCGGATGCCCTCTCCCGAGAGCGGGAAGCAGTGCCCGGCGCTGTCGCCGACGCAGAACGCGCTGCCCTCGGTCGCCTCCCGCAGGCGGTGCGGGAACCAGTTGCCCTGGTAGCGCACGGCGTCGACCGCGAGCCGGCGGGCCAGCTCGTTGGTGGGCTCCTTGACGTGCTTGGTGGGGTCGTAGGAGAGCGTGCCGACGCGGCGCTCGCCGTCGGCGGGGACGCTCCAGCCGTAGCCGCGCCGCGTGAGCCCGCGGTCGACCCACACGTGCAGCGCGTCGCCGCCGCCGCGGTCGTGCGGGTGGACCTCCAGGCCGCGGCTGATCGGCGCGTCCGGCGGCTGGACGTGCGGGTCGGCCAGCACGCGGCGCCAGCCGCAGGCGTCCACGAGCAGCGGCGCGGTCACGTCGCCGCGGTCGGTGTGGACGGTGTCGCCGGTGCGCCCGTGGACGACGGCGTGGGCGAAGCGGGCGTCGGCCTGCGCGTGCAGCAGCTCGCACAGCGACCGGTAGTCGAACGACGACCACGACCACGGCAGCCGGTAGCGCACCGTCCCGTGCGGCGTGGTGAACGCCATGTACGGCAGCTCCTGGCGGATGCTCGCGCCGACGCCCATCGCGTGCAGCCACGGCGTCGGCGCGGCGCACGCGGACGTCGCGCGCTCGCCGACGTCGTAGCGGTCCAGCAGCAGGACGTCGGCGCCGGCGCCGGCCAGCTCGCGCGCGACGGCCAGGCCGGCGAAGGAGGCGCCGCAGATCACGACGTCGGCGCGCTCCCCGGGCGTGAACGGCGGGCGGTCGGTCCCGCGGGCCGTCTCGCGTCTCACGCCGCGACCATCCCGCGCCGCTCGATCCGGCCCAGGTACCGCAGGTAGACGGCGCAGGCCAGGCGGATGCCCGACCGGGTCCGCGGCCGCGCATAGGCGCAGACCGCCCGGGCCGAGCGGAACAGCTCGCGTGCGCGGGCGACCTCCTCCCCGGGCGCCGGCGCCGGGCGGCCGGCCGCCAGCGCGTCCTCGTCGAGGCCGGGCAGGTAGACGCGGTCCATCGCGTAGTCCTCGCGGACGTCGCGCAGGAAGTTCGTCAGCTGGAAGGCGACCCCGAGCCGCGCGACCTCCTCGCGCGCGCCGGCGGGCACGCCGAGCAGCGGCGCGATGACGCGGCCGACGGTCGCGGCGCTGCCGTTCATGTAGGTGTCGAGCTCCTCGCGGCTGCGGAGGCGCACGCGGCCGTCGCAGTCCACGCGCATCGAGTCCATGTAGACCGAGAGCTCGTGCAGCGGCAGGTCGTGCCGCCGGCCGGCGTCGACGAGCGCCGCGATGACCGGGTGGTCCGAGCGGCCGCACGCCACGCCCTCCTCGAGCTCGCGCTGCCAGCCGTCCAGCGCGGCGCGCCGCGCGGCCGGGGTCGGGGGGCGGCCGTCGCCGTCGACGATCTCGTCGGCGCCGCGCAGGAAGCCGTACAGCGCGTGGACCGCCGGGCGCACGTCGCGGGGCAGCCACCCGGTCGCCAGGTGGAACGTCGGGTCATGACGGCGCTGCAGCGCCGCGCACCGCCGGTACGCGCGCTGGACGTCCTTGTCGGGCATGCTCTCCACCGCCACCGGCTACGTACCCAACCACACCCCCGGATGACCGGCCACCCCCTCCACCGCCCGCTCGTGGTCGTCACGGGCAAGGGCGGCACCGGCAAGACCACCGTCGCAGCCGCGCTGGGGCTCGCCGCCGCGCGCCGCGGCCGGGCCATCGTGTGCGAGGTGGGCCGCCAGCAGCGCATGCCGGCGCTGTTCGGGCGCGCGGCCCCCGAGCTCGGCGAGGAGCTCGAGGTCGACGACCAGCTGTGGACGGTCTCGATCGACCCCCAGGACGCGCTGGAGGAGTGGCTCTCCCGCCAGCTGCCGCGGCGGCTGGTCCACGTCCTCGCCCGCTCGGGCGCGTTCTCGGCCTTCGTGCACGCCGCGCCGGGCGCCCGCGAGCTGGTGACCATCACCAAGGCGTGGGAGCTCGCCGAGGCCCAGCGCTGGCGGCGCGGCGCGCGGCCCTACGACGTCGTCGTGCTCGATGCGCCGGCCTCCGGCCACGGCGTCGGCCTGCTGCGCACCCCGCACACGTTCGCCGAGATCGCGCGCGTCGGCCCGATCGCCAGCCAGGCGCGCCGCGTCGACGAGGCCCTGCGCGACCCCGCGCACACGGCGTGCGTCGCCGTGACGCTGCCGGGCGAGCTGCCGGTGAGCGAGACGCTCGAGCTCGAGGGCCACCTCGCCGAGCGGCTCGGGCAGGCCTTCACGGGCATCGTGGTCAACGGCGTGGCGCCGCGGCGCGTGTCCCCGGCCGACGCCGAGCGGCTCGCGGCGACCGACGGCGACCTGCCGGGCGCGGCGGTCCACGCGGCGCGGGCGGCGGCCGCGCGCACGCGCGTCCAGCACGCCCAGGTGGCGCGCCTGCGCCGCCACGCCCACGCCCCCGTGCACCAGGTCCCGTTCGTCTACGCCACCGAGCTCGGGCTCGACGACGTGCGCGCGATCGCGGCCCGCCTGGAACGTGCCTTCTCGCACGACTCGGACGAGCGTCCAGTGGGGCAGGAAGTCGGCTGAAGTCGGCGGCCCCCGCGCCGACCATGGGGCAGACAACAGGCGAATCCACGACCCACGGACGGGTCGGCCCGATCGCCAGGCATCGCTTTCTGGAGGGAGCGCGATGCCGGCCTAGCGTCGGGACCGCCAAGGACGTTGAGTCTTCGCCATACATACGCCTCCCACCGGAGGGGACATCCACGGTGCGGGCCCCGCATGCCTTCGGGCGGCGGGGCCCGTTTCCGTTCCGCGACGCGTCAGGCCCGGATCGCGAGCGTGACGAGCAGGACCAGCCCGTAGGCGACGGTCGCCACCCCGAGCACCGACAGCCCCACGTCGATCCGGCGGCGGGCGCGCGGTCCCGGGTCGAGGTCCAGCAGGATCCCGCGCACGCCGAGCATGGCGTGGATGGTCACCGCGACCAGCAGCCCGCCCTCGACCGCCAGGATCACCGGGTTGGCGAGGTAGTCGAGCACCTGCTGGTAGGTCCGCATGCCGCCGGTCTCGTCGACGACGAAGTGCTGGGCCACCAGGTGGACCGCGGCGAGGACGACGAGCGCGAGCCCGCTGCCCGCGGTCCAGCGCCAGGCGCGCCCGGACCGGCCGCCGCGGCGCGGGCGAGGCGCCGCGGAGCGCTCGGGCGGTCGCGCGACGGCCATCAGAGCCCTCCGAGGATGTGGAGGGCGCCGTAGGCCAGCGCCGGGGCGCCGATCGCGACGACCGCCCAGAGCAGCGCGCGCTCGTGGCGGACGGCGTAGCCGCTGCCGACCAGCGCGACGCGGATGCCGTTGAGCCCGTGGAAGAGCACGGCGAAGAGCAGGACGACGTCGAAGAGCAGGAAGCCCTTCGACGTGACCACGCCGAGGAAGTCGCTCCAGGCCGACTCGCCGACCAGCAGGAGCGACAGGACGCCGAGGTGGACGTAGAGGTAGGCCACGAGCGCCACGCCGGTGAGGCGATGCAGTGCGAAGCTGCGGCCGCCGATCGTCCGGCCGCGCGGGTCCAGCCACCCGCGCACGCCGCCCGCGCCGCCCTTGTGCCGGACGGGGCCGGGCGCGGCGCGCTCGGCGGCGCCGGGCAGCCCGGGCGTGCCCGCGGCGCTCATGGGCGTGCTCCTGCCTCGCGGCCGCCGAGCTCGCGCCGAAGGGCCATGATCCGCTCGGCGGGGAGGGCGTCGGCCGGGCAGGCCCGCGTGCACTCCATCCCGACGTGGCAGCGCCACGCGCCCTCGGGGCGACCGGCCCAGGCGAGCACGTCGTCGCGGTCGGCGCCCCGCGGCTCCTCGAGCAGCCGCTGCGCGGCGCTGAGCGCGGCCGGCCCGGCGTAGCGCGCCGAGGTCGCGGCGACGGGGCACGCCGACAGGCAGAGGCCGCACTCGATGCAGTCCTCGAGGCGGACGAAGCGGTCCAGGCCGTCCGGCGGCTGCGCGCCGGCGACGGCCTCGCTGGCCCGCAGGACCGGATGGCGGTCGCCGAAGCGCCGGAAGAAGTCGGCCATGTCGACGACGAGGTCCGTGAGCACCGGCACGTTGGCCAGCGGCTCGACGGTGACCGGGTCGCCGCGGTGGTCGCCCAGCCGGGCGACGCACGCGAGCTCCTCCTGACCGTCGACCTGCACGCCGCAGGTGCCGCACGACGCATGCATGCACGAGTGGCGCAGGGCCAGCGAGGGGTCGGCGTGGAGCTGGATCCAGCGCAGGGCGTCGAGCACCGTCGTGCGCGGCCCGGCCGGCACGACGAACTCGTCGAAATGCGCCCCGCCGTCACCGCGCTTGAAGCGGTGGACCCGCAGCCGCCGTGTTCCGGTCTCGCTCATCGCCCCTCCTCACGCCGCCGCGCGGTAGTAGGCCTCGTGGGGCAGCAGCACGGTCTCGCGCGTCCGGCACGGCTCGTCGATCCCGAGCTTGCGGCAGACGACGTCGGCGCAGACCTCGGCCATGGCGCGCAGCGTCGTGCCCTTGCCCCCGGTGATGGTCACGAAGCCCTCGACGCCGTCGGTCTCCCGGTGGTCGAAGGTCTTGAAGGTCCGCGACAGCTCGCGGCCGGAGTCGCCCGCCGAGCGGGCGCCGATCAGCGGGCGCGCCGCCGACCACGCCGCGCGCATCGGCGTGTCGCGCACGGCCGGGACGAGCTTGGCCCCCTCGGCGTACATGCGCTCCACGTGGTCCTCGGGAACCCCCAGCTCGTCGGGGTCGTCCACGACCCAGGAGCTCGTGCCGACGACCGACAGCGCGCGCTGGGGCACGATGATGTCGCCGTCACCGGACTTGTGCAGGCGGTTGAGGACCATGTTGCACAGCCGCCCGCGGACCGCGACGAGCACGCCCGGCGACGGCCGGATCGGCACCTCGACGCCCGCCATCGCCGCGACCCGCTCCGACCACGGGCCGGTCGCGTTGACGACGACGTCGGCGCGCACCTCGCCGCACCGTCCGGTCACGTGGTCGCGCAGCGCCGCGCCGGAGACGTGGTGGTCGTGGACGAGCAGGCCCTCGACCGCGGTGTAGGTCCGGATCTCGGCGCCATTGTGCCGCGCGGTCGCGAAGAACCGCAGCGGCATGCGCCAGCCGTCCATCGTCGCGTCGGGGACGCGCACCGCCGCCAGGACCGCGGGGTTGAGGTTGGGCTCCAGGCGCAGCGCCTCGGCGCCGGTGAGGCGCTGGGTCGGGATGCCGCAGGCCGCGCACCCCTCGACGAACGGCTCGAGGTAGGCGAGGTCCTCCTCCTCGACGGCGACGAAGAGCCCGTCGTTGGTCTCCAGGGTGCCGGGGCAGATCCGCCGGAGGATCCGGTTCTCCTCGATGCACTCCGTCGCGGACTCGCGGTCGCTCACGGCGTAGCGCCCGCCGCTGTGGAGCAGCCCGTGGTGGCGCCCGGTGGTGCCCGAGGTCAGCTCGCCGCGCTCGACGAGGGTGACACGCAGGCCGCGCAGCGCGAGGTCGTGGGCCAGCGCGCCGCCCGTGCCGCCGCCCCCCACGATCAGGACGTGCTCGTCGTACCGCGCTTGCGCCATCCGGTCCACCTGGCCTTGATCGACCTGCCCAGCGTCGCGGACCGGGCGCGCGCCCGCATCCGGGGATGCTCGGAGGCGGCGCCGTAGTTCGTGCGCATGGGGCTGCGCACAACCCGCGCCGGCCGGGGCTGGACGCGCGCGGTACCGTCGGCGGGTGTCCCCCTCTCCCCCCGCCATCCGCCTGCGCGGCGTGGTGAAGCGCTACGGCGAGGTCACCGCCGTGGCGGGCCTCGACCTCGACGTCCCCGAGGGGACGTGCGTCGGGCTGCTCGGCCCCAACGGCGCCGGGAAGTCCACCACCATGCGGCTGCTCACCGCGCAGTCCATCGCCGACGAGGGCTCGCTCGAGGTGCTCGGCCACCGGCTGCCCGGCGACTCCAAGTCCTCGCGCGCGCTCATGGGCGTCACGCCGCAGCTCGACAACCTCGACACGACGCTCACCGTCGAGCAGAACCTGCTCGTCTTCACCTACCTGTACCGCGTGCCGCGCGCCGAGCGCCGCGCCGCGATCGAGCGCGCGCTGGAGATCGCCAACCTCGGCGACCGCCGCGGCGCGAAGGTCGACGAGCTGTCGGGCGGCATGCGCCGGCGGCTGCTGATCGCCCGCGCGCTCGTGCACCGCCCGCGGCTCGTCCTGCTCGACGAGCCGACGGTCGGCCTGGACCCGCAGGTCCGCCAGGAGCTGTGGGCGCTCATCGACCAGCTGCGCAACGAGGGCACCTCGATCCTGATGTCCACGCACTACATCGAGGAGGCCCAGCGCCTGGCCGACACCGTCACGGTGATGGCGTCGGGCCGGGCGGTGGCCGTCGGGCCGCCGTCGGACCTCGTGCGCGAGCACGCCGGCCGCGAGGCGCTGGAGGTCTACGGGCCGCCGGCGCGGCTGCGCGAGGTCGAGGCCGAGGCGCGCGAGCACGGCTGGCCGACGCGGCGCACCGGCACCAGCGTGACCATCCTGCGCGCCGAGGAGCTCGACGGGCTCGCGCCCGAGGGCGAGCGGCGCACCGCGAACCTGGAGGACGTCTTCGTGCTGCTGACCGGCGAGGAGGTGGCCTGATGGCCGCGACCGCAGAGACCGCGCGCCCGTCGCGCCCGCCCGCCGCGCCCCGCCGCCGCGTGGGACGCCTCGACCGCGACGCGCTGGCCGGCGTGCTCGTGCGCGAGGTCGTCAACTTCTCGTCCTACTGGCGGTCGACGACGTTCTCGTCGACGGTCGAGCCGACGATCTACCTGCTCGCGTTCGGCTTCGGCTTCGGCGCGCTGGTCTCGCAGGTCAACGGCCTCGACTACGTCGAGTTCGTCGGCACCGGCACCGTCGCCACGGCGGTGCTGTTCTCCAGCGTCTTCCCGGCGATGTTCGGGACGTTCGTCAAGTACCAGTTCCAGAAGACCTACGACGCGATCCTCGCGGCGCCGGTCGACACCGAGGAGCTCGTCACGGGCGAGGTGCTGTGGATGGCCTGCCGCGCCGGGACCTACGGCTGCATGCCGCTGCTGGTGTCCATGGTGTTCGGCCTGGACCCGTCGTGGGGCATGCTCACCGTGCCGTTCATCGCGTTCCTGACCGGGCTGGGCTGGGCGTCGTTCGGGGTCTTCATCGCGGGCGTGATGAAGTCGATCGAGAACTTCAACTACGTCACGTCGATCGTCATCACGCCGCTGTTTTTGACCGCGGGCACGTACTTCCCGATCGACCAGCTGCCGGAGTGGGCCCAGGTGGCGGCGAACCTCAACCCGCTCTACCACTGCGTGCAGCTCGTGCGCCACGCGGTCTTCGGCTTCGAGGGCTGGGTCGACCTCTACCACGTGGCCGTCATCGCGGCCTTCGGGCTGGCGGCGTGGCGGCTGGCGATCCGGGCGATGGAGCGCAAGCTGGTCAACTAGCGGGCCGGCGCAACTACCATGTGGGCCCTGATGGCCGCCCCGTCGGCAGCAGAACGCCTCCGCGAGCACGGCATGCGGGTCACCGCGCCGCGGCTCGCCGTGCTGGACGTGCTCGACGACCTGGGCGGCCACCCCGACGTCGCGGCGGTCGCCGCCGCGGTCCGCGACCGGCTGGGCACCGTCTCCACGCAGGCCGTCTACGACATCCTGCGCACGCTCAACGAGGCGGGGCTCGTCCGCAAGCTCGAGCCGGCCGGCAGCCCGGCCCGGTTCGAGACCCGCGTGGGCGACAACCACCACCACCTCATCTGCCGCTCGTGCGGCGCGGCGGTGGACGTGGACTGCGTCGTCGGCGATCCCCCGTGCCTCGAGCCGTCCGACGCCCACGGCTTCGCGATCGACGAGGCCGAGGTGCTGTTCTGGGGCCACTGCCCGGACTGCCGCGCAGCGGCGGCGCCGACCGCGGCGTCGTGGACGACGGCCTCCGGCTCCTCCTCCGCCTCGCCGCCTAGCGCGGTCCGGACGCCCGGGTCCAGGAGCAGCTGCGCGCGGC